>WAQC01000047.1 GCA_015520425.1 Candidatus Pelearchaeum sp.
TGCGGGGTCTACGAATGGCCTGATTTCAGATATGTTGCCGCTTATAAGCGCCTTAACCAGCTTCTGCAAACGCTTCCTACCGATTGCCTCACTACCACCTGCGGCGGCAGTCAAATCTTAAAAGCACCACGCTATCTTTCCCCTTTCACCAAACAAGCGTGAAGCGATGCTATTTTAGTATAGTCTAGAAGCTACCTAGAATATTTATACGAACAAGAAAAGCTAGCCACCAGCAACCTCATACAGGAATCATGGCCTAATCTCTGAAAGAGTGTCTTATATTCTCCGACATAAGGTTTGGCTACAACCTCTCTGTCGGCTGTGTATAGTATAGCATTCTCCACTCAAATCACCTCTCGCCTAGCCAATATGAAGTCAGAAAAATGACGCCTCTTATGGCGTGTAGTTAATTCATTTCTGGAGCACCAGGGTTATTATGGCGTCGGTTCCCAGATGTAGCAGCTGTGGAATTAACAGATGTTAAGGTTCCTAGGAAGACCTTAAATAAGCATATTGTAGCGTGGGTTTAGGTGGGTTATCGTTGGACAGGCTTCTGACGGCTTCAGAAGTCTTTAGAGAGAAGTTTAGAGAACCTGAGTGGCTCAGTCGCTTTAGGAGAAAGAGCCTAGACCTCTTCACCACACTTCCAGTAGAGGTATCACAGCTGTATGTTCGGCATCACGAAGCACCGCAGATTGATAGTGAGAACATTCTCAAGATGCTTAAACTTGAGGATGGCCGCGAGGTGCCGCAGCGCTTTAAACTATTACAAGAATCCGAAAACGAGCCTGTAGTTATTCACGTGGGAAGCTCTCCAGCGCACATACACCTGCCGAAAAAGCTTGAGAAGCAGGGCGTTAAGATGATTAGCATACCTGAGGCGATAACACGCTATCCAGAGCTTCTGGAAGAGCTGTTCAGCAACAAGCTGGCCAGCTCCGAGAATGATAAGTACGCAGCTCTCAATAACGGCCTCTTCTCGTCTGGCGTACTCATCAACATCCCTGAGGACGCTGAGATAGATGAGACCTTCAGGCTTGTCTGGATTCTGGATAGGCCAGAGGAAGCCGTCTTCAGCCAGGTCATAGTGCGCGCAGAACCAAATTCGCGCGCATCAATAATTGAAGAATCATACGGCCCTCTAGATGGTGGAAGCGCCATACTGAGCATAGTTACTGAGCTTTATCTCGGTGAGGGCGCGCAGGTGAAGTATGCCTCTATGCAGAATCTCGGTGAGGACGCTATACATCTTGCTAACAGGGTTGTCTCGGCTGGTAAGGATAGCTCCCTCACATGGGTTGGCGCCCTCATAGGAGGCTCCAACTCTAGGGTGAAGATTGACAGTAGGCTTGATGGTGATGGCGCGCGAGTTAATGACCTTGAGATAGTATTCGGCGGCGGTAGGCAGGCGTTTGACCTCACCTCAAACCTAATCCACACAGGAGTCGGAACGCAGGGAAGAGTATTAGCGAAAGGCGTGGTGAAGGATTCTGCGCGGAGCATATTCAAGGGGATTATCGGGATAGAGTCAAAGGCCAAGAACACCAGCGCATACTTGGCTGAACACGCTATGATTCTCAGCTCGGACGCGCGAGCCTACGCTATTCCTGGGCTTGAGATAAGCAGTAATGAGGTCAAGGCTACGCACTCCGCCAGCGTAGCGCAGATAGATGAGGAGCAGGTCTATTACCTCACCGCGCGCGGCATTCCTGAAAGCGAGGCGCGGAAGATGATTGCGATGAGCTTTTTTGAGCCTGTGGTCTCCGAGATAGATGTCTCAGAGGTCAGGTGGGGAATCAGATACCTACTGGAGAGGAAGTGGCTACCGCGCGAAGAGGCGGAGAGCCTCACACCAGAACAGCTAGTGGAGCTATACGTAGAGCCTGAAGAAGCTGGAAAACCAATAGAAGACATATTCGGAAGACACTACAAATACAGATAACTTCCCACTTTTCTCAAAGAAATTTTTATATCACCTATTTTTGGCGGGAAAACGTGGCTACGCTACCATGTATGGTATGTGGAGCCTATAATTATCCCAATAGCCTTTACTGCTTTAGGTGTGGCCGTTCTCTTCTCGTTAAGAACTGCCTGCGCTGCGGGCAGAGGATACCCGCCGACAGCCACATATGCCAGTTTTGCGGCTATCACTTCCCCCCACAAACACTATCCAGCTACACACATAACATACACATCTCTCAACAATACTTGACACCCAGCTATAGGCCGCGACTAAACTTCTTCAGCGACCTAGCCCTGCTAATATCACTCATATTCAAGAAGCGCGGCCCGATATACACGGCATCACACGAGGTATATCAGAGGCTTCCACTAACAACGCTCTACAAGTCCAACAAGTATCTCATCATAGCTCTAGCGGCGTTCTTGGCTGGAATAATGACGGTGGCTTCTACTCTAGCGCTTGAGGCTAGCGGAGCCCCGCGGGATGCTTCCACGTTTGGTGTAGCGTTTCTTGCTGCGTTGATTCCGATAGCTGGTTATCTTTTCTGGATGCGTATGAATGATAGGCTTGAGCCTGAGCCTCTATGGCTTGTTGCCCTAGCCTTCGGGTGGGGTGCTTTCTCAGTCCTCCCAGCGCTCATAATCAACAGCATAATCTCCCCCCTCTTCGTAATAGGAAGAGAAATAACCCCAGAGGGAGTATTGCTAAAGGTATGGAGCGGCTACGCGGGATTTACGGAGGAGCCCCTCAAGATGCTGGGCGTCTACCTCATAGCCACACACGCAAGCCTACGACACGAGTATAATGACCATCTTGACGGGCTGGTTTATGGTGTCGCGGCGGGACTGGGATTCGCGTTCGCCGAGAACATACTATACATAACACGCGCACTACCCACACCAGTGGGCGGCGTCATAATACCAATAAGAGCCCTAACCGCATCTATGCACATGTTCGCCACAGGTGTAATAGGATTCTGGATTGGATACCTCAAAGTCCATGGAATAAGAATAAGCCTACCAGCAATTATGCCCGCCCTGATATTCTCAGCTCTCTTCCACGCAGCTTGGAATACCATAGGTATGCTAGACATAGCTGGGCTGGTGATACTGATTTTCGTATTCGTGCCGCTGATAATATACTCCATCTACAAGATGTCAAAAGAAGCCTTGTTGGACGAGTATTACTGGGGGTATGCAAGCGGCTACGCTCCTGTGGAAAAGTGAAGTGCTCATGTTAATTTTTAGGCGTTTAGGAATAAATGCCTAGACGCGTGGTGTTATTGGGTTTTTGAGCATACGTGAGCGCCTCCAAGGCTTGTTGAGCGGCGAATACGCCACTGCGGAAAGCGAGAGCGCCGCGGTAGTCGTGGTGTTTGACGAAAAGCGAGAAGGCCTATCGTGTCTCTTCATAAGGCGGCGTTCCAGCGAGGGCGACCCCTGGTCTGGCCAGGTAGCGTTTCCAGGAGGTAGAGCGCAGGAAGGCGACACTACACTACTTGACACAGCACGCCGCGAGCTGTATGAAGAAGTTGGACTGAAGCTAGGCGAGGATGTGCATCTATTGGGAGTAATGCCTCACGTAAACCCTGGAAACATACCCACCATGCGCGTCTCGCCCTTCATAGGCATTCTGGCCAGAGAGGCAGAGCCGCGAAGAGGAGAAGAGCCGCTGGAGGTCTTCTGGCTACCCCTCAGGGAGCTACGCTACAGGGTATGCAGCGTCCACTCAAAGACGCGCGGTGTAATGCAGGTTAGGGCATTCGTCTATGATAACATGGTGATATGGGGAATGACCGCTAGAATCCTCAGAGAGCTCCTAAACGCCTTGGAGCCTCTATAGAGATAAATCCACCGCCACCGCATAATGAGTTGAAAGGCTTATGGTGGAAACCGTAGAGCAGGTCTCAGAACAAGAAGCAAGAGCAGCCTATGCTAGGGTTTTGGAGCTGATGGAGAAGCATCACAGGATGTTCTCCAAGAGCATCCCCCTCATAGCTAGTGAGAATATCCCAAGCCCAGCGGTTAGGGAAGCTCTCGCGAGCGATTTCGGCAATCGCTACGCCGAGGGATGGCCTGGAGAGAGGCTCTACGCGGGTTGCAAATACATAGATGAGGTGGAGCTGATGGCTATTGATTTGGGGAAACGCGTCTTCCGCGCAGAGTTTGTAGATGTAAGACCAATCTCTGGGGTCGTAGCCAACCTCGTAGCATATTCAACATTTGCGGAGCCTGGTGATTTGATGGTTGCTCTAGCCATACCTCATGGGGGGCATATTAGTCATGGGAAGCTGAAGTGGGGAGGAACGGCAGGCGTTGTGCGCGGCCTGGATGTGGAGCGCTACGAGTTTGACGAGGATAACTTCCAGATAGATGTTGACGCAACAGCTAAGCGGCTGAAGAAGGTTGAGCGTGAGGAAAAGAAGAAGCCGCGCCTCTTCCTGCTCGGCGCGAGCGTCTTCCTCTTCCCCCACCCAGTAAAGGAGATTCGCGAGCTTGCTAACGAGTATGGCGCCGCGGTTGTTTATGACGCGGCTCACGTGGCAGGGCTCATAGCTGGGGGGAAATTCCAAGACCCACTACGCGAGGGGGCTGATTGCATGACGCTAAGCACGCATAAGACGCTGGCAGGGCCTCAACACGGCATGGTCGTGTCATGGGAGAAGTATGCTGAGAAGCTTAAGCAGGTAGCCTTTCCAGGGCTCTTGTCAAACCACCACCTCCACGCAGTAGCTGGCGTAGCTATAGCGCTTGCGGAGGCGCTGGCATTCTACCGCGAGTATGCGGAGCAGATAGTCAGGAACTCTAAAGCACTGGCGCAGGCTCTACACGAGAACGGGATAGACGTGCTCTACGAGCATCGCGGCTTCACAGAATCACACACAGTAGTAGCAGATGTAACAAAATACATGGATGGCCGCGAGGCCGAGGAGAGGCTTGAGAAGGCAGGCATAATACTCAACAGGAACCTAATACCAAAAGACTACCGCCTCAAGACAGACTATAGAAGACCAAGCGGAATAAGGATGGGAACACAGGAAGTAACCAGACTTGGTATGCGCGAGAGTGAGATGAAGCACATAGCAGACCTAATAGCGGATGTGATAGTCAAGGGAAAGAAACCAGAAGAGGTAGCTGACGCTGTAGAGGAATTCAGAAAGAATTACAGACGCGTCCAATACTGCTTTGAATCCATAACAGGGGCTTATGACTACGTTAGGATTAGGTGATTGTCCTAGCTACAGACGGTAGCTTTCCTATCTTTTTTCTAAGCGGCTCTGGCCAGTTGTCAAAGTTGAATCCGTGTTGTGCTAGTATTGCGGCGGCCCATCGCGTAAGCCCATGGCCTACGCATCCAGTCCATATGGGCCTGCCTTTTGCCTCCTTAATCTTGAAGGCATCCACGTAGAATGTTCTATGTACTGTTGCGGCTGTTACTTCTAGCCACTCCGCAGAATCACGCGGGCCTCGGTATGGTAGGTAGCACTCCACGTCTAGTGTGGGTATCTTGGCTGTTGATGATACGTCTATCATTCTCTTCTGGGCTTCTTCTGGCGAGAGGTAGAAGGGCGCTCCAGCAACTAGACGCCACTCAAGCTCCAGCACCTTGTCGGCCAGCTCTATGGAAGCATCTATAACCGCGTCCCTTATCCTGAGCGCATCATCAGGCGATGCTAGGAAGACCATCTCCATCCTGAGGAACTCGTTTGTCCTCACTATGCCCTCAACGCCCCCAGCCTCGTTGCGCCACGTCCAGCCACCCATCACGTCATACGCCTTTATCGGCAGGTCCTCAAGCCTAACAATCTCGCCGCTGAAATACTGGTAGAATGGTGGGCACTGAACGGCGTCTAGAACGTATGAGGGCTCTTCCAGCAGGTTTTTGAGCAAATCCGTCCTTAGCTCGCGCTTTAGCGCGTATTCGCGTTTGAACTCGTCAAAGAGAGTTGGCTCGCGTGGTGGTGCGCATACGTAGAACAGCCCCTCTGGCAGGTGCTCCACGTATGTTGAGAGTTTTTTGAAGACATCCATCGGCAGGAGGCGTGGGAACATCCACTCCTCAAAGCCTAATGGCCTGCATACATGCTCTATGATGAGCTCTGTTATCCCTCTGAGGAGCGCCGCCATAGGTGGGCCGAATATCCACTGCCCCCTGCCTGGGAACTTCTTTATCCACCCCAGCTCCTCCGCCGTTGAGGCTACCTCGCGGTTGAACTTCATGGTCTTCGGCGGGCTTGACTTAAGCACGGTCCCGAAGGGCGCGAGCTTCTCAGCCTCCTCAACAACTGTTCGCGTTGTTTTAACGAGCTTTACGGCGCGGTCAACCATCCTGCTCTGCAAGTCTTGCTCGGTCAAGTTTTGAAAGACCAGACGAACCCTTCCCTGCTCCTCAACTACTTCGGCCACACCCTCAAGGAGCTTACGCGCCTCGCCGACATCAAGCTCGTCAGGGGATGCTGTCAGCTCCATCCTGCTTACGAATATCTTGCGAACACCTATACGGCGCTTCGGGCCCAGCCTCTCGGCTAGGAGGTTCTTGAGCCTAAGTAGCGCGTCGCCAGCCCTTACCAGCGAGCCTGACTCAATCTTGACGTTGACCCTCTTTCCCTCTACGTTCAGCGCCCTAATTACGGCGCCCTCCTCAGCCCGTTCTTGGGGCACGCCGCGCATTAGTAGCTCTGCGGCATCGCCGCGAAGCTCCTCAACATCATCGCGGTACTTCTCAACCTCGCCGCTGAACTCCAGATACCCCTCAAGCCACATACGGAGCGGCAACTACGCCTAAACACCCCACCTCAAGCTATGACGTTCTGCAAAACCTCTCCCTCATCTCTCTTATTTAAATTAAGTTAGGGGACATGTTAATGGACTGTTCAGCTTATGCCCAGCTTCTCTTTAACCGCATCTGCGAGCGCGCTGGGGTCGCTTAACGCCTCTTTAGGGATGCTCCGCATTATGTGGCTTGTCGCCGCTAGCGCTAGGAGGTTCTCGCCTGAGAGCGCTATGAGCCACGCTGCGACAGCACTGACGTACATGAAGCGCTCCTGCTCTATGCTCCTGCCCAGCCAGTTGAGGTATGTCTTCTCGCCGTTGGATATGGCGTCCACCTCCCCCACCACATAGACAGGTGAGCCGAGCCTCTGGGCTAGCTGCTCAACCTGGCTCTTGAGCCTAGTAGCGGAGCCCCCGCCAGCGTCCTGGATGCGCGCGCCGCTCCATAGGATGTAGCAGGCCTGCGTCTCAACGGGTGAGGGCTGCGTAACTATCAGCGGCCTGCTCTTTGACGCGAAGGGGGCCACGCTGGTTATCTCCACATCACTAGCGACGAGTACAGCGTTGGAGCGGAGTAGCGTCTGTCGTGTGCGCTGGTCTATTATGAGGTCCTCAAAATGGCATGAATGTAAGCTGCATGGGAGCCTGCTGAGGAGCTCCCTAACAGCTCCTCCCTTATCTTCCTCCCCATAGACGTATGTCAGCATGCCTTTAGGGCCGTTGTCTGCCTCTATCCTGCGGCGGAGCACGCTAAGCTGGCCAGGCCCAGCCAGCACCTCAGCCTCAGGCGGAATCCCAATACTTGACAGCACTACCTTCTCGCTCAAGTTATGCAGAGCTGGCTTGTAAGCGTGAAACGTTACTATAACATGCGGCTCAAATACTATGTCCCCTACTCCTGTGTCCGGGTCTAGGCCTGTAGGTATATCAACGGCTACGCGGAGGGCACTCGTCTCGTTGGACAGCTTTATGGCCCGCGCAAACACGTCGCCCAGCTTACCTCTAACCCCCGTGCCGAGCATAGCGTCAATAACCACGTCAGCCTCTCGGAAGAGATGAGCATGTTCCTCCAGCTCCTCAGCAGATTTTACTATAATCAGCCTTATTGACAGAGGCATGTTTGCTATCGCGTTATAGTTTGTCCTTGCTTCCTCGGTCTTTATCTTGTCTGGTGTTGAAAGGAGAAGTATAGTTGTTTGTGCTCCAAGTGATGCGAGGTGGCGTGCAGCTGCCATGCCGTCGCCGCCGTTGTTTCCAGAGCCGCATAAGATGAGTATTCTCTTTCCCTCAACACCGTGAGCCCGCTCCACCACAGTTCTACACACTGCCGCACCAGCGTTCTCCATCAACAAAACCCGACTAACACCCAGATACTCCGAGTTCAAATCAATAACAGCCATCTCCTCGGCGGTTACCGTCTTCAACATACACCACCAAATCTAGCCGCATACTACGCTGAGTTGATTGCCCTCTGTTATCATGTGCGGCGCTCCTTAAATCTTCTCCCCCTCTAGCTTTGGTGCTTGTCTCTGTTCTTGCCTCGGTTTAGTGAGAGTATGTCGCCGAGATTTGCCATTACGCCGCGCCAGCCGCCTGCGCGCATGGTTTTTAGGGCCAGCTCCCAGTCAACACGCAGGAGTATCACGGTTATTATTATCATCACTATAACCGCCGCTATCGTGGCTGTTAGCTGGCTCTCTCCCCCCAGCACTTGCTGCGCGATGTTGAAGTAGAATTTCCCCAGGTATGCTACCGCGATTGAGAGTATCGTCTTACCTAGGGTATTGGCCAGCAGGAAACGCCAGAACGAGAAGCGCATCATCCCGATTGGGATTAGATAAACATCATCTGGTAGCGGTGTGAGGGCGAAGATGAAGACACCTATGTCGCCGTATTTTCCTATGAGCTGTCTTAGAGCGTCCATCCTGCGTTTTGTCTCTGGCTTGAAGAACCTATACCCGCCCCTACCTAGGGCGTATGAAGTTACCTTACCTAGTGAGCCGCCAACACCAGCAGCTAGGCCGAGGAGGAGCGGGTCTGAAACCTCACTCAGCAAGACTACGATGAAGAGATAGGGAACTGGAACGAATGGGACTATACTCCCAAGAAGAGAGACTACGAAAACCCCCAGATAACCGTATTGTACTGCCACGCTCTCAAGAAATGTGTATATGTCGTTTGTCAAGCGTTAATGCAACTCCCCGACCAATTGTTAGCCAGCTATTGAGCCTCTTTAGATGTTATTTCCTTGATAAGAGTTTCGCCCAGCTGCTTGAGCTCTTCTAATCTCTCGGTTGTTTTGGCCTCCACGGACATCTTAACCTGCGGCATGGTGTTAGAAGCCCTAATGAGGAGCCAGCCGTCCTCCGCGTATGCCTTAACCCCATCCAGCCGCGATATTCTAAAGCCCCGCTGCTGTAAGGCTTCTGCTATCCCGTCTATCACCTTAAACTTGATGCTGTCTGGACAGTCATACGTCAGTATAGGAGTAGTCGGGTAGTGGGGTATCTCATCCACAATCTCCGAGAGACGCCTGCCAGCGTCGTATACGACCCGCGACATGGTTAGCGCGGCATAGATGGCGTCGTCCGTCCCTTCTATATCCCCGAAGTATAGGTGGTTGCTCTTCTCGCCTCCTAGAACAGCCCCCTCTTCACGGACTTTCTGGAGTATGAACGCCCTACCAACCTTCCACTCTATCGGTGTAAAGCCGTTAGCTTCTGCTACCTCGCGTAGTGCTGTTGTGCTATTCACGTCATAGATAATCTTACCCCGCGTAGGCCAGAATTTGACCAAAACGGCTAGAGCCATATCACCCGTGAGCAGCCTCCCCCTATCGTCTATGAATACCGCCCTATCCGCATCGCCGTCAAACCCCACACCCAAGTCGCAGCCGTTCTCAACCACTATGCGCTGAAGAGGCTTGAGTGTCTCCTCATTAGGCTCTGGAACATGGCCGCGGAAGAAGCCGTCGGGATTATCGTTAATCCCGATTACTTTCATGCCAAGCTCCGCAAAGAGTCGCGGAACAATATAGACAGCCGCCCCATCACTGTAGTCTATAGCAACCTTAAGCCCGTCCATCCTCTTGAACCTAGACCTCATAAACGCGATGTAATCCTCCACCAGCTTCACCTCGCGAAAGCCGCCGCGTTTATCTGAGTGTATGAATGATGCGCTCTTGATTATCTCGCGGAGCTTCTCCATCCCAGCTCCCTGCGAGATTGTCGTACCGTCCTTGAGAACCATCTTAAACCCATTCCACTCTGGCGGGTTATGGCTGGCGGTAACAGCTACTGCAGCGTCGGTTTTGTAGTGTTTCAGACCAAAGTAGGCTGCTGGTGTAGTAGTTATCCCACCAAATACAACATCAATACCAGACTCGCGCAAGCCATCTATAAGAGACCTACACAGAGCCTCGCCACTACGCCTAACATCGCGGGTAACAAGTATGGAGCCTTTACCGCCTATAAACGTGCCTAAAGCTCTTCCAACTCTATACGCTATGTCATCGTTTAAATCCTCTCCATAGACGCCGCGTATGTCGTAAGCTCTGAAGATGTGGTCAGCTATGTTCATAGTCTTTCACCCTATCTAAGAACTATGCTTGTTATTATAATGGTTATGGCTTTTCACGGTATTACTCTAAAAAGAATGAAGAAAATATGTATTTTGAAGCGGGTTAGAAGCCATCGCCCCCATCATCGCCGCCATCGCCGTAGTCCCCACCTATGCTATCAGCCGCCTCAAACGCCTCTGACACGCCCCACCATGTCCCGAATATCTCAAGCATCCTATCACGCTCAGCGGGCTTAGGCTTCCTCAACATATTCCGAAGCTGCTTAATCTTACTATTCTTCGCCAAATCCATCAAAACTACCTGAAGGGCTGGCCCAGCGGAGCGTAGCGCCTGAACACCACTAGACGTTACCATGTAGTAGATGTTCTTTCCATGTTGTTGCGCTATGACTATGTAGCCCTTTGTCCCCAGCGTATATAG
>WAQC01000048.1 GCA_015520425.1 Candidatus Pelearchaeum sp.
CTGCGGCCAACCTGAATGGGGAGGTCTATCTCATAGGCGTTCGTGTCGGGGACGTGCAGAAGAAGCCTGACAACATCAAGATACTTACGGCGCAGGAGATAGCTGGCTAGGAGCCGCCTGCTATAAGCGGAATAATCGCCACCTTGTCGCCTGGCTTGAGCCTCTCCTCTGGACGGAGAACCCGCTCATCGCGGACAACATAATAGACCTCTGGGTTTCTACCATACTCCCTTATCAGCTCCGCCGCTGTGCATTCTTTCTTAACCTCAACCACTAGGAATGATGGCATGGCTATATTGTTTCTGGGCTGGGCTGTAGTTATTTGTTTTGGGTTGCTGGGGGTAGTGGGTATCGTAGCGTGGCTGCGACGCCGCCTAGGGCGGCTATCTTGTCAGCCGCCTCGTATCCTGAGGCTATAACCTGCACGGCCGCGCCGCTCTGCTCTGCCATGTCCAGGAGGCGCTCAACGTCGCTCTCCGTCAGATGCTCCCAGAGGAAAGCCTCATCCACGAGTAGCCTGCTAGCAGCCCCCAGCTCAACAGCCCTGAGACACTCCCGAAGACCAACAGCAACCGAGGCTGGGTCCCTAGCCATCGCGGCGATAAGCTCCTCCACAGCCTCAGCGTCGGCAACAACCTTAACCCGCTCACCATACTCGTGGAGAACCCTATTCCGTAGAAGCTCCCCAATACCAGAGGAAGCGCCCTCGGAGACGTAGCCCGTCCTCCTAACCCGCGAGAGAAGCCCACGTTTATTACGCTTAAGATACTGTAGAAAATCGTCAACGAAGATTGAGGGGCCGAATACCAGTATCTCGGAGCTCTCATCCTCCTCAACGCGTTTCTCAAGCACGTTGGCGGCGCCAGAGTAGAGCATAGCTACCGCGCGTAGCCTCTCTTCAGGCTCGCGCTTCCCCGCTGCTACCAGCCTTTTCTCAAAGAGCGCCTTCATGCCCAGCCGCCCTATCTGTATAACCGAGATACCCTCATCATCTACCAATACGACCAGTAAATCGCCTCCCACCAGCTTCTCATAGCGTTTATAATGCTTGGCGAAGGCGTTGAGGCGCTGGAAGTTCTGCCTACTCTCTATCGTTATCGGCGTGCCAGGGGATAGGTGTATTGAGTGGTATTTCCCCTCCAGCCCTAGGTCGCGGCTCTCATAGACTATCCTGCCCAGAAACGCTATCCGCCTCATCATGGGTTCCAGCGTCTTCTTCTCCACCTCCACGCCTATCCTAAGCCTCACGCGCTCGCTGTCATAGCTCCCGTCCGCGCGCTCCTTCTTCACCTCCCTACTCGTCTCGCTGTAGAGCGTGTCGCCAACCGAGACGAGGCGGAAGACGTTGAGCAGGTCAAGCGTAGTCTCAGGCACGACCTCCACAAGCCTCTTCAGCGCATCTACGCGTAAAACCCTCAACTCAGGCCAGACTCCTCCTCACACGCCTCCTAAGAGCAGGGTTCTCAGCCAACAAGCGTTCAAAAACCTCCTCAAAGCTCTGGCCTGGCGTGAGCTCAATAGACCTATACACGCCAGTCCTCCCCACCTCGCGCCGCCGCGTAAGCACGCGGATACGGTTCCTGAGAATCTCAGGGCTTACTTGGAGCGTCTTCGCCGCCTCATCCACATTCCGCGTGGCTGGGAACTCCAGATGCCCATACTCGGTGGGAGCGATGACCATGAGCTGCTTGTTTATCCCAGGCCTGCGCAAGCCGCGGCGGAGCTCCTCAAGCTCCAGAGAGCCTGCGAGCTGGTAGAATCCCAGCTCGTCGCGCGTGAGGCTGGTGAGGGGGACGGAGACGGTGTCGGTCTCGCTCAGGTAGATATACGCCTTGACAGCGTGAGATGGCGTAGCCTGAACCAAAACACGGCGCACTGGCTCGTAGCCAGCATTAGCTAGGGCCAGCTCAAGCAGCTGCGTCGGCGCGGTCTGCGGTATGAATATGTCAAGGTCGCTTGTCCTCTTAACATCCCCCCTAACCACGCTCCCATACACGATGGGCGAGAAGCCGAGGGGGGCTATCGCCTCCATCACGCGGAGAGCCCTAGCCCTAAACTCGCGGAGCAGCCGCCACTGCTCATCATCGTAAACCACCTGCCGCAACTCAGCGAGGCCATTACCAGCCTTCACATTTAGGGATTAAACCCCAGCCTAGGCTACTCTACGCGGCTACGCTTATCGTGATGTCCTGTGATGTCAAGGACTTCAGCGCCCCTAGGGGTAAGCTCATACCTAAACGGCTTCCCACTCCGCGACACTAGGCCACGGGTATAGAGAGCCTTCATCACGCGCGAGACGTGCTCCCTACTACGGCCAAGTGCGCGGCTGACATCACTTGACGTCATCGGCCCTGAGTCGCGGAGGAGCTTTAGCGCCTCCACCGCCGAGTCTGGTAGGGCTGGCTCTTCAGGCGGCGGAGGTGGCGGCGGTGGCGGGACAGGCGCGCTGGCTGGCCGCTGAAGCCTGCCCAGCGTCTCCTCAATCCTGCGTAGCTTCTCCAAGGCTTCGCGCGTCTCTGCCGTGATGCCACGTGATGTCATCACCCTCCTGAGTAGAATAACGTAAATCAAGGTCTGCGCCACGAATAGCGCTGCGAAGACCAGCGTCTCAATCGCCGCCATCTTCCCGCCCCGCCGGGCTCTCGCTCAACACCTGCACAGCGCGCTGAAGGCTCTCAACATCCCCCTCTTGTAAGAGCTCGCCAATCTCCAGGAGCCAGCGATAGCTCGGCAGGCGCAGAATACCAAGATAAGACGCGAGCATAACCGTGAACAGTGCCCTGGTAATATTCCGCTCCGCCTGCTTCTTCGTCCTGACGAAAGCGCCCTTAGAGACGCCTCTCAGGGCTGCCCTCTCCTGAGCAGTGAGCCTAACCCCATACTGCTCCACAACCACATCAAACAGCAACGTCTCAACCTGCTTGGCCGTGAGGTTTGAGTTGGAGCTAAGAAGCTTGAAAACGGGGTCTTTCCGCAAATTAGCCCGTAGTTCGGCGATTCTCTCGGCTATTGTTTTCATCGCAGCTCCGCCGCCTCCATGGAATACAGTTCTGTAAACGGCTGGCTATGAAGCGAAAGAAATCCATGCGGGCATGTAATACCGTTGTAAGCTCC
>WAQC01000049.1 GCA_015520425.1 Candidatus Pelearchaeum sp.
GTATAGCATACTCAATAGTTGGGATGGGTATCTCCAGCTGCGTTAGAAAGACCGAACAACCAAGCAAGGCCTCGCGCGCCCTATCAACATCATCTCGCGTTATATGCTCATCAACCCCTGGCGCGACACCTATCATGTTCCTGCCCATCCTATCCACGAAGATTAGAGCCACGCATGTCGGGTGGGCCGCATCTATTGTTACATGCTTTGTTATCACGCCGTTCTTCCTCAGCCCCTCAAGCGCCACCTCCCCCAGCATGTCGCGGCCGACTTTACTTATCAGATAAGACTCCGCTCCCAGCCTGGCCGCTGCCACCGCCTGGTTAGCCCCCTTCCCGCCCAACGCGAGCTTTAGGTTATGGCCTATTACAGTCTCACCCACCTGCGGAAGCCTGTCAGCCACTAAAACATAATCTACATGCGTCGCTCCCAAAACAGCTAACCTAACGCTCATTCCCAACTAACCATCCAAGCCCCTAAACACTCGTAATAAAAATATAGATTGGATTGATTTACTGAGAAGAAATTCTTATAAACAAACATAACGCCGCGGTGAAAAGGCGTAGATGCTACGCTACGCGTTTTCTCCCAAACGCGCACGCTTCAAATACGGCACAACCCCTCCTATGGAGCGGCAGTATAAGCGCATCTAGCGGTTGCTACATCTTATACTCGCTCTCAAGCCAGCGGTAAAACTCGTCGCTACATATGAAGCTGAACTCAGGTAGCCCCTCAACCTTAATCCTGCCGTCTATGACTATCGTAGGCACGCAACGTATCCTATACTCGCGCGCCTTCTCCCTAACCCGCTCATAATCCCTGCTCAAGTCATGAACCTCCAACACACAGCCAGCGCACTTCCCCAACTCAATCATATTCTTCACGCGCTCACACAGAGGGCAGCCGCCTACGAAGAGCTCTATATGGTGTGGCATGTTATAATCATCGTAGAGCTGTATAAAAAGGGTTTGATAAACGATAAGTAGGAAGCTGCCCCACCATACTCTCTATGTGTAGCCTCCTCCTCTTCGTCTATGGTCTGCTGAGGTGCGGGTTCAACCTACATAACAGGCTTAAGGACTCTAGGCTCGTGGGTAAGGGGTTCATAGAGGGCTACAGGCTCATAGACCTAGGAGCATACCCAGGCGCGGTTATGGGCGATGGACGAGTCTGGGGAGAGGTGTATGAGATAGGCGAGAGCCTGCTGGAGGAGCTGGACAGGGTTGAAGACGTTGAGAGCGGCCTCTACAGACGCGTGTCCGTGGATGTCTATTTTGATGAAGATAAGAACTTCCGCGAGTCCGCGCAGTTCTACGAATACACGGGAAACCAGGTGGAGAATGCCAGGGTAATAGAAGACGGCGACTACGCTGGCGGGAGGGGATGCTTAAACTACTTCGCATACGGCTCCAACATGGCTTCGCGCAGACTCGCCGAGAGGAACGTTAAACCAGTCAGGAGAATACCAGCAATCCTAGAGGAATATGAGCTCACCTTCAACAAAAGATGCGGCAACGGCGCATGCGCCAACATAGAGCCAAGCAAAGGCTCGCGGGTATACGGCGCTCTCTACACAATAACCCTCAGAGAGCTGGAAACACTAGACCAATATGAGGACCATCCAAAAAGCTACACCCGTAGGGTTGTCCGCGTCCATGATAGGGACGGCCAGAATTACTACGCCGAAGCCTACGTCGCTAACGCGCTCCATAAGGTAGAGGGATTGAGACCAAGCGACAGTTATCTCAGCTACATCGTTGATGGGTTGCTTGAGCTGGGCTGGGAAGAAGAGGCCAAGCGCGTAGCGGAGAAGTACGGGTATAAACTCTAAAGAAGCGCCCTCCTCCCCTCCTTTCTCGCGGCCACGGCGATGCTGGTTGGGTAAGGTCTACTACGGCTGGGTTATTGTTGGGGTAGCGTTTGTAAGCGTCTTGGGCGCTCACGGCTTCGGCAGGTTCGCATACTCGCTACTGCTTGAAGACATGCGCTCGTCGCTGGGCGTTGATTACACCAGCATGGGGCTTATTGAGTTCGGCAACTTCCTCGGCTACATGGCGCTCGCAACTATAGGCGGCTTCCTAGCGAGCAGATACGGCTCAAGGATTGTCATGACGGTCGCGGCTCTGCTCATGGGCGCGAGCATGATAGCAACGTCAAGAGTTTCCGACACGTTCTCAACGTTCATCACACGGCTATTCACTGGACTTGGAAACGGCGGCCTCTACCTCCCAGCGGTTGTCCTACCCTCAATCTGGTTCCCACACCACTTGAGGGGAAGAGCTACTGGCATAGTCGCTGCTGGGATAGGCTCTGGCTTCGCCGCCGCTGGCATAGCGGTTCCAGCGATAATACAGGCATACCCGCCAGAGGGATGGCGCTACGCGTGGATATACATGGGAGCAGCGCTCATAGCAATAGCCCTCCTCGTAGCAACGTTGGTGAGAGACAGGCCAGATAAGCCAGCCAGAGGAGAGCAGCAAACGCGCACACCAGCCCCTGCGTGGGGTGATGTCCTCCTCTCACCCAATCTATGGATTATAGGATTCACATACCTCGCCTACGGCTTGTCATACATAATCTACATCACATACCTGGTGGCTTACATGGTGAGCGGCATCGGTATAGAGACAGGAGCGGCGGGTAGGATATTCTTCATGGCTGGTGTGCTGAGCATATCAAGCGGCTTCATCTGGGGCTTCGCATCCGATAAGATTGGACGTAGGGCTGCGATAAGCCTAGCCTATACGACGCTTGCTATCGCGTATCTGGCGATAACCGCTGGAACGCCTCAGTTTGCCGCCGCTTCTGCCGCTATCTTCGGGATAGCTGCGTGGAGCGTCCCAACACTGGCAGTAGTGGCGGCAGCGGATACGGTTGAGCAGCACCTACGCTCAGCAGCGGGAGGCTTCGTAACAATATTCTTCAGCGCTGGCCAGGCTGTAGGCGCTCCGCTTGGTGGATACATAATAGACGCCCTAGGCTTTGCAGCGGCTTTCCAAGCCGCCGCCATAATCTCGCTGGCTGGCGCGGTTTTGGCCCAGCTCATAAGGCGGGCGCGCTAGTAGTAGCGGTCAAGCGTGCCGCTTGTCCTTCCGCTCTCGCTCTTCCCACCACCCTCCAGCATCAAACGACCATAAACACCATCATAACCAGGCGTGAATCTCAGCCTATCCTCGCGCATCGCCGCTATAAGCTCGGCAAGCCTAGGCCCCGCCTGCTCCCTGATAGATTCTATAGACGCGTCTAGGAGTATGTTGAACTCGTTGCCAAAGGCTTCTATGAGTTTTAGGTATTGTTTCCAGACCTTCTGGCTCATCAGCTTCGCCTCCGCCTCTGGCCCCATGCCGAGGGAGACGGCGATAAGCTCCTGTAGGGGTAGGAGGCGTATGAAGCCTATAGCGTCTGGTGGTGTGTAGCCAGGCTCGCGGTCGGCCAGCTCCTCAACCCTGTCGTCAACGCCCTTGGTGAGCTTCCTCCCACAGACGGGGCATTTGTATCCGAGTTTCCTGGCCTCGGAGGGGCTTACAGGCCCGAAGCTGCACCTACGATGGCCAGACCAGTGATACTTCCCATACTCAGGCGGAACCTCAACCGTCATCTTTATCCTGCTCCTATCCCGCTTCCTAACCGCGTCTATCAACTCGCGGTAAGATGGTCTTGGGAGCTCAAACACCACCGCCTCGCGGCCTATTCTGTACGGATATGGGCTGTGGGCATCCGAGCTGCTTAGCAGCACATACCTATCCAGCCAGCTACAGCGATAGTTCATGGGCGGGTCGCTGCTGAGCCCAGTCTCTATCGCGTGTATGTGCTTCGTCTGGTCTTCGTAGCATTCCTCAACCCTATCAACGCCGCTGAAGGCTCCGAAGATGCTCCACCAGGGCGTCCACGCGTGGGCTGGGAAGACGAGGTTATCGCGCGAGGTTGCCATCACTATCTCCACAAGCTCTGCTGGCGTTATCTCCAGCACAGGCCTACCATCTGCGTCTATGTTCCCATACGGCTTGAGCAGGTCGCGGAGCTGGTGAGCTATCTCAAAGCTGGGCATCAGGATTACGTGGTGTATCCTCCTGGCCTTCCCGCTCAGCTCGTGGACTGTCGCAACCTCCGTCTGGACGATGAAGAAGATTCCGCGATACTCTCCGCTTCGTGAGACGTAGAGGCCAGAGCCCTCCAGCTCCTCTAGGCTCTCCTCAAGCTCGGCAAGCCAAGTAGGGTGGAGCGCGTCCCCAGTTCCGAGGAGGTTAAGCCCCTTAAGCTGCGCATAATAGCTAATCTCATCAACGCGCATCTTGTCGGATGTCGCGCCAGAAAAACGGCTATGGAGCTGTAGGTCTGCGATAAACCTCAAGCGCCATCCACGCTAAAGCGAAAATGCGCGGGGCTTAATAGCGTTTCAATCAAGGGGGGAGGGCTGTATCTGGTTAAAATTATGGCTTGGAGCTTTGGTTGTTAGAGGTTTAGCCGATGCTTGGAAACGCGCGGCTGGCTGGTCTCTTCAGGGAGCGTTTCGCCGAGCAGGGTGGTAAGGTCTATGAGACGCGCACGTTTGGTGAGGCTGTTCTTACGCTTACCAACCTGTTGGTGGGGCAGGGTGTCCGCCGCGCTGTTGTTGCGCGTATGAAGGGCGATGCGCGCGAGCATGTGCTGAGGAGCGTCAGGTCTGCTGGGATAGAGGTGATAGAGCCCTCAAACAACGCTCCACACGAGATAAACATGGCCGACGCTGGGATAACGATGCCAGACCTCGCCGTCGCGGAGACAGGCACGCTAGTAGAGATAACACAAGACCAGAAAGACAGGCTAGTCTCCACAATACCCAGGATACACGCCTGCCTCCTAAACAGGGAGAACATCGTCAGAAGACTTCAAGACCTGGCTGGCGTGATGAGCGAGGAGATAAAGAATAGAGGGGCTGTAATCACGCTAATCTCAGGGCCCAGCAAGACCGCTGATATAGAGCTTAGGCTGGTTGTGGGCGTTCATGGCCCGCATCAGGTTCATGTCATCCTCTATGGGTGATTGTGTTCTACATGCTCTCCTTCGTTGATGGAACCCCAGAGCGCCGCGGGTCTTGCTCAATTGCTTGGCGAAGGGCTAGGGCTAACGCCTTAAACACCGCCTCAACCTTATGATGGTCATCCTCACCTGCTAAAACCCTAACATGCACAGCAGCCTCCAGCGACATAGCTAGGCTCTCAAGGAAATGCACCAGCTCGCTTACTGGTATGTCCTCTATAGCGTCTAGCTTTGTGCGTAGCTTGATTACTGGCTTCGGCCTCTTTACGAGGTCAATCGCAGCTAGTGCTAGTGCCTCGTCCATCGGTGTTATGGCGTAGCCAAACCTCCTGATGCCGCGTCTCTCGCCTAGGGCTTCGGATAACGCCCTGCCCAGCACGATACCCACATCCTCTATAACGTGGTGGCGTAGGTCTCCCTCTGCGCGTAGGTTGATGTCTATGAGCGAGTGTTTGGAGAGCGTGGCGAGCATGTGGTCTAGAAACCTTATCCCCGTCGCCACGTCATAAACGCCCTCGCCATCAAGATTTACCTCAGCCACGATATTGGTCTCCGCAGTTCTTCTCTTTACTCGCGCCGTCCTCAACCACTACCACCCACTAACGAGGAGAAAGCCCTGATAACGGTATCGTTAGCCTCGCGCCTCCCTACGGTTATCCTGAAGCAAGTCCCCAGGCCTGGAAGCCCCTCAATTACCCTAGCCATGACACCGTGCTCGGCTAGTGTTCTCCTGGCAGTTGCGGCATCTACGCTGGCTGTTAGGAATATGAAGTTAGCCTGTGAGGGGAATGCTCTCACGCCGCTTACCTCGTTGAGGCGTTGTATCAGCCTTGAGCGCTCTGCCTTAAGCTCCTCCGCCGCCTTCAAGGCGTGGTCAAGGTATCTCAAAGCCCTACGCGCAACGGCCAGCGAGAAGCTGGGAACGTTAAACGGCGGAACAACCCTGACGAAGGCATCAACAACATCGCGGGGGGCTATGAGATAGCCCACGCGGAGGCCAGCGAGGCCGAAGAATTTGGAGAATGTGCGGAGGACTATGAGGTTGTCATATCTCTCAACGTCTCTGACCATGCTATACTCGCCGAAGTCAGCGTATGCCTCGTCAACCACCACAACCCCAGCGGCGGCCTCAACAATAGCTAGTATATCATCACGCCTAAACTGGTTTGCCGTCGGGTTGTTGGGGGAGCATATGAAGACCAGGCCAGACCTACGCGCCTCCTCCGAGAGGCGCTCCACATCAAGCTCAAAACCATCGCCGCGTAGTGGTGTTGATGAGTATCTGAGGCCTAGTATCCTGCATCGCGTCTCGTAGCTGGGGAACGTCGGGGATATTGAGGCAACGCCATAGCCAACCCCGAAAGCCTGGACGAGGAGCTCAACGAGCTGGTCAGCCCCACAGCCCAGGGCAATCAAATCGGAGCCAACACCAAGCCAACGCGATATATCCTCACGCAATAGCTGAAACTCCTCAACAGGATAGAAGCGAGGGTCAACCTCTTCTATGGCTTCTAGCAGTATCCGTCTTAGGATGTTGCTGTCTATGAAGTGGTTTTCGTTGGCGTCCAGCTTTAGCTTCCATTCCTCGCGCCTCTCTGGCCGCGGCGATGGTGTGAAGGGAGCTATCTCCGTGAGCCTCCTCTTCTGGGACTCAAGAATCCCGCGCTTCAAGGTTCTACTCACCAACCCTACGCGCGGCTAGCGCGTGGCCAGGAAGCCCCTCAGCCAAGGCCAGCTCCTCAACATACCTAGCTAGAGAGCGTGCTGAGCGTCTAGATGCGCGAACTCTGAAGACCAGGCGGACATAGTCAAGTATGCCCAGCCCGCCGCGTAGCTTGGCGTAGCCAGAGGTGGGGAGGACGTGATTCACACCCACAATGTAGTCGCATAATGCTGTTGATGTATGCGCCCCCAGCGATACGAGGCCAGCGGAGGTAACCATATCAGCCATACGCGAGGGGTTTTTGGAGATTATGGATACATGCTCAGGCGCAATCTCATTTATCAAGCGCACAGCAGCCTCGCGGCTTTTACATATTGCGACAAACCCGCTCTCGCTCCAGGACTTGGAGATTATCTCACGCCGCTCAAACCTGTTCATAAACACCTCCATACCCTCAAGCACGGCAGTAGCTAGGCGCTCATCCGTGGTTACCAGCCCCACAAGCGTATCAGTACTATGCTCGGCCTGCGCGCAGAGCTCGTACATCACGTCCTCCGCCAGTTTCTCATCGTCAGAGTAGATGACCAGCTCCGTAGGCCCCGCTGGCATGTCTATCGCAACGTCGTTAGAGACTGCGAGCTTGGCTGCGGTTACATAGCCCCCGCCTGGACCTATGATTTTCGCGACTGGCTTTATGGTCTCAGTCCCGTATGCCAGCGCTGCTATCGCCTGGGGGCCGCCTACGCGGTACGCCTCTTCCACTCCAGCTATCTTGAGCGCGGCTAGCACTGGCTTGCTCACCTCTCCCTTGTTGTTGGGTGGTGTGCATACAGCTATGCGCTTCACGCCAGCTACCTTCGCTGGTATTGTGGTCATTAGGGCTGTGCTTGGGTATGCCGCCACGCCGCCTGGGATGTAGCAGCCGACGCTCTGGAGCGGGTATGCGTGCAGGGCTATCTCAACGCCTCCGTAGAGGCGGCGGCTGAACCTTAGGCGCGAGAGCTGGAGACGCGCAACAGTCTTGATATTCTCGGCCATCTTCTCAAGAGCGCGCCTAAGCCTAGGGCTCACCTCCCTACACGCAGCGTCAATCTCCCTACGCTCAATCCTCAAGCCTATGCTGCTTAGGTCTGCGCCGTTGAACTGTCTAGTATATTCCAGTAGCGCCTCGTCTCCGCGCCGTCTCACGTCAGCTACTATGGGTGTTATGGATTGTATGAGGCCGCGATAATCTGGGCGTCTTGTCGTTATCTCACGCGCTACCTCCTCAGCATCGCTCTCCGAGACCTGAAAAAGACGCGGGCTCAACTGCCTTCCTTGCCCCTCTGCGCAATCTCCTCAAGCGGCAGTATAAGGTTAGGCTCGTGGACGACCAAGCCCTGCGCAAGCCTCCTGAGTTGCGGAAGTATCGTGAGGAACTCGTCGCGCGAGATTACGGTATTGATGGCGTACCAGCCCTTCCGCGACAGGGGGCTCACCGTAGGGCTCTTCAACGCTGGGAGCGAGCTAAGCAGCTCGTTCAGATTCTCCTCAGAAACATTAGCGAATATGTGGAGCTTCTTCCCACTATCCACGACGCCGCGCAGTAGCGTGAGGACATCAAGTATCTTCTCGCGCTTCTCCTCATCGTTGTAGGCTTGCCTATTCGCTATGAGGTATGCTGTGGATTCCGCTATTGTCTCAACGGCCTTCAGGTTATTCTGCTCCAGCGTAATCCCAGTCTGCGAGGCATCAACGATTATATCCGCGTCCTCTGGCGGCTTGGCCTCGGTTGCTCCGAAGCTCAGGTAAATCCTCACGCGGTCGTTATCGCCGCGAGACCACCATGGGGTTATGACCTTCGGCTCAGCGTCGCCATAGTTCTCCTTATACGCCTTGGTAGAGGCAACGTAGGAGGCCGTCGTGTTGAGATACTCTGTTGAGATGTTAAGAACGCGCCCAGAGCTGGCGTAGTCTGAGATTATCTCGTCCAGCGAGCTGTATCGCCATGACTTGGGAATCGCCACGACCAGCCTGACATAGCCATACTCCAGGTTTAGGAGCTGCACGACGTCTGCGCTAGTCTCGCGCACCCAGTCTATCCCAGAGATTCCAATATCATAAGCGCCAGCGGCCACGAGTAGGGGTATCTCCTGCGGCCTCAGTATCTTCACCTCAATCTCAGGGTCGCTCACGACTGGCCTGTATGTCCGCTCATAGCCGCGTAGCCTCAGCATCGCGCGGGAGAGTATGTCGTAGGTAGCGCTCTCCAGCGAGCCTTTAGGAATTGCAAACTTTACCCTAACCAACACACAACACCCCAGAGAGATTTCTCAATAGGGCTGGCTGGCCTAGAGATGCGATATATGAAGACACTCGCCCCTAAGCCTCACCAACCACACCTACAACCACCACGCAGACGGCGGCGCTTATTTAAGCGTTAGTCAAGGAAGCGTCGTCTCTTGTCGTCTTTACAGTCAAGCAGCTTGACGATAGAGACGACACAACCAAAAGATGAGTAGGTAAAGCTCTCTTCTTCGGTATTGCTTTATAGAGAGGCTGGATGGCTGGGGATAACCGAGTTGGGCGTAGAGTCTCTCTTCCTAGATTCGCGGCTCCGCCGCAGGCTTCAGAGCCCGTTTGAGCCTCTGCGAGCCCTAGGCCTGGCTGAGGGGCATACCCTGCTTGACGTTGGCTGCGGAACTGGCTTTCTAACCATACCCGCGGCGGAGATTGTGGGCGCCGCTGGCCGCGTCTATGCGGTGGATGTGAATAAGGGGTATCTGGAGAAGCTGGTAAAGAGAATACAGGAGAAGAACCTGTATAACGTTGTGGTGGTTGAGAGCGACGCAGCAGATATGAGCCAAGTGCCAGACGAGTCTGCGGACAGGGCTATCATGCTGCTGAGCCTGCACCACATAAACAACTGGCGCGGAGCGCTTGAGCAGGTTTATAGAAAGCTCAAGGAGGGCGGGCTATTCCTCATAGCCGACCCAATAAAAACACGCCTGCTAGGCCATGGAACGATGCCCAACAAGGTTCTAGAGGCGCTGGATGAGGTAGGGTTTGAGCGTCTATCATATACGAAGCGCTTCTTCACGTGGAGGGCTGTGCTGAGAAAGCCAGCGCCCACTACTGGCGAACCACCCTAAACATGCACACGCCATCGCCTGCGTTGACGCACTTAACCTCTGTGGCGCTCCACTTGCCGCCGAAGAGCTCCTCAATAAACCCAGCCGCCATCCCGCGTATCCAGTTGGATGTCGGCCCCTTCTTACCAGCTAGATACTCACACTCAAACAAGCCCTCAAAGATGACCTCAAACATTGTTGCGCCCACCTCCCTTATCGTTAGCCTATGCGCATAGCCGAATGCCACCGCGTTATGCTCTATTGCGCGAATACATACGCGGGGGTCTTTGAAGAGCTGCTTCTCATACCGCGCTATGGCATGGCCTCCCCCCATGCCCATGTGGTATAGGAAGGCAGCAGCCGCAGCGTCGCCGAAGGTGGTGTATAAGCTGTGGAGAAGCCCCTTAAGCGAGGCCTCGCTCATCAAGACAACACGCGCATTAAGGCTGAGAATCCTGTTATGGTATTGGTCTGCTGTAAATGAATGTATCCCAGCGTCAAGTATATGTGCGGATAACGTTTTCTCCTGACGCCTTATCTCCTCAAGCATTTCCTGAAGCTTCTCCTCCTCAACGCCTGACACGTCCAGGTGTATGACGACACTTGTCGTGGGGCTGTTCGCCGTAGCCGTGTTGGAGAGCAGGCCAACAATATTAATACCAAAACGATGAATAACTGCGAGGTCCTCCATCAAAGCCCCTGGAACGTTCTTCAACTCCACTGCGAGGCTAACGAGTCTCTTATTTGGGAAGTATATGGATAATGGTAGGTTGAGGGGCCTTATTCTGCTCAAGGGGGCGACGTGATGGCCAGCTTTACGCGGGTTTATTAAGCATTACGGGCAGCGAGTATTGATGCTAGCTGCTCTTGTTGAATGTTCCCGCCTGTAAGCATAAGCACGACTTTCCTGCCCTTAAGCCGTTCGCGTATTTTTAGGGCTGCGGCTGTTGCGGCTGCTCCAGAGAGCTCCGCTATCTGGCCAGTTGTCTGGAATATCGTTCTAACAGCACCGCGCATCTCGTCGTCGCTCACGAGTATGATGTCGTCAAGCCTCCCGCGTAGGATTTTGAGGGGCAGCTCATACGCCTGCGAGGTGGCCAGCCCCTCGGCAGCTGTCTTAACCCCCTCGGTTGAGAACAAGCTACCAGAGCGCCACGAGTGGTAGAACGCTGGAGCACCCTCAGCCTGAACACCAAACACCTTAATCTCGCTACCCAGCGACTTATACACGATACACGCCCCAGAAGCGCCAGAGCCGCCCCCTATCGGGTTAATCACAACATCAACATCAGGAAGCTCCTCAGCTATCTCAAGATGCATCGTAGCCACGCCCTGGTATAGGAGGGGCTCGTTAACCGCATGGACGTAGAGGTATCCCTTCTCTGCCGCCAGCTTCTCGGCATACTCGCGCGCCTCCTCAAAATAGTTGCCGTGCATGATTACCTCTGCGCCCAGCTCGTTTACGGCTTCAATCTTATTGCTGCTAACCCCGTTTGGCATGACTATCCTAACCTCCGCGCCGAAGAGCGCTCCTGCGTAGGCTATTGACTGCGCGTGGTTGCCTGTTGATGCTGTTATCACTCCCCGTTTTACGGCCTCGTCGCGCATAACGCTCATGTAATAGACGCCGCCACGAACCTTAAACGCCCTAATCGGCTGCAAATTCTCCAGCTTCAGGTAAGCATCACAGTCCAGCAACCTTGAGAGGCGTTTTGAGTAAATCAGCGGCGTGGGCTTGAGATACTTGTTGACGACCTGTCTAGCCCTCAAAACATCAGCAAGCGTGGGTATGCGTAGTTCCTGACCTCTCACAGGGGTAGTAGTGGGTGCGCTGATAATAAATAGGGTTATTGTTTCACTTCTTGAGCGGTATGCGTACCAGGCTTCCCTGACCTAATCCTGAAGGTCCTCCCTGCGACATGGCTTCCTCGCTGAACCTCACCACGAGCCCCTCCTCGCGCGCCTCCACCACCTTACCATACCACTTAACGCCCTTGAAGTCCTCATACTCAACCTCGCTACCGACTAGGGCTGATAGCTCCTCGTCAGACAGCGGCTGGGTAGGCGAGACCACGCAGTTGTCATCATCGTCAAACGCCACGACTATGGCGTCTATGGCTTCATTCTCCCCCTCTTCACCGCTCATAAACCATCAAGAAATGCCTCGGCCAGCATCGTTGATATAAAGCTTAACCACACACAATATCTCTATGAGAAATATCTAACAGTCGCCCGCATCGTTGAGAGCTCTAGAAGAACAGCCGTCCCGATGGTCGGCTCAAGCCCTAGGCTTTTCTGAAAGCTCGTCTGGTCCTGCCAAGTGCCGCTGTTAACGAGCTGGACTCCGCGATAACTTGTTGTATGGGCTATGTGTATATGCCCCGTATGCAGTAGGTCTGGCGGCTCCTCTATAACCAGTGGGTCATCACTGAGCGGCATGAGCTGCGTGTTCTCGCCATAGCTAGGAGCCAAATGCCGCGCCCTGATGAGAGCTAGCATAACCCTGTCCATGTTCTCGCGGAGCGTGCTGTAGGAGATGTTGGGGAGCGACTGGATAATCTCCTCAAGCCCCTGGCCATGGTATACGGTTATCCTGCGCCCCTCAACGACTAGGTGGGCTGGGTTTGTCCCGAATGTTATCGCCCTATGCTCCGCGAGTATGTTCCTATGCCTCTGCTGGAGGGCTGGCTGTGGTAGCGCCTTCCTAACAGGCTCGTGGTTTCCAGGGCATACGATAACCTCAATATGGTGTGGTATCTCACCAAGTAGCTTGGCCGCCATACGTAGCTGCTCCTCCACATCAGTCGTGGCCAGCTCCTTATCCTGGCCAGGATACACGCCAATCCCATCAATCAAATCCCCATTAACCACAACATACTTCAGCCTCCTCACAACACCGTCGCGCCCACGGTTGAGCCAGTCAAGAAACCGCTCAAACAGGTCCTCCCTAAACTTCTTGCTACCAACGTGGATGTCCGAGATTAGGCAGGCGTATAGCTGGGGTATGTTCCCCAAGTCTTTGTCGCGCCGCCTTATCTCTATGTCTGGAAAATAGATGTCCTGAGCTATGAAGATGCTATTTGAGCGGCGGAGCTTGAGCCCTATCACCTGGTCGTTGAGTATGTTCTCAGCCTGCTCGTATAGGCCGTTATTACTCTTCGGCACAGCTACCCTAACAGTCCCAGAGGGGTCGTCGCATGTTAGTATGAGCGCCTTAGAGCCCTCCTGCCGCTCCATAACCATGGCAACAATAGACGCCTCGCGGCCATCCTGGAGGTTGGAGAGCTCCGAGACAGGTATGAACGTGTCGCGCCTCCTCTCAATTATGCGCCGCAGCTTATAGTACCTACTCCTGAAATACTGTATGAACTCGTCAATCGTCCCCTCTATCCGCGTATCGTCCCCGCATAGCTGTATAACACGATAGTTAGCCGCATACTGGGTAGCGTCTATCTCCTCTCCCTTCTCCTCCTGCTTTACGTGCTGCTCAACCAAGGGCTCCTGAACATCTACACCCGCAACATGCTTGACGTGCTGCAGGTCTATAACAACGGCCATGGGCTCCTCAGCGCGGAGCTTGGAGATTACGTTCATCAACACCGCTGGGGGGTCTTCGCAGCGCTCAAGAAGGCGTAGAGCGCTCTCGGTAAGCTGATACCCCTCGCTAACAGCGATTGAGACCAGCTCCTTATAGAGCGCCCTACCCCTAGCTAGCACGTCTAGACATGAAGCCCAAAGCCCATCCTTATATCCATAGACCAGCTGGGCATGGCTAGGTACTACCAGCCCCCCTAAGAAGTCCTAACCTCCACGACTATCTCGTCCTCATTCTTCAAAACATAGTTAACGGGGTCGCTTATCTCCTCGCCATTAACCAAAACCTTTAGGTCTCCACAGTAGGTGTCAAAGCAATTCTCGTCAAAGCGCTTGCCCCAGACCTTGAAGATGTCCTCTAGCTTGAAGTCATAGACTATGGGCGACTCTATGTGAATCCTGTTCGGCGTGCTGTGCGTGTGTATGTAGCGCAGCCTGCCGTCGGGCATCAGCCCCATGAAACGAGGAACCTCAACCTCACGCCCATCCACGAAAACCCTCAGGGTAACGTGGTCGTGCATCGCCAGCCCCTCATGCCCAGTCAGGAAACGCTCAGTAATCTCCTCAGGTGTCTGCTGCGTGGCCTGCTGAGCCAGGCTCTCCAGGTATGGTGGGATGAATATCACGGACACAATAATCAGGAGAGCTGCGATTCCTATTGGCGGCGCTATGTTGAGAGCGAAGTAATATGAGAAGTGTTTGGAGCGTGTATGCTGCTTCAGAGCCTTCGGCGAGTTGAATGAACGGCCACAGCGCTTACAGGTGTGTTTCTCAACCATGCTACGCCCCCAACAGGGGAGCGCATACATAAACTTACCCACAATTCGGCTCATGGATTGATTTTTAAGGTCGCAGCCCCATGCCTAGCTCATGCGTGTGGTTATAGTGCTCGTCGGCCACGGCTCCCCGCCAAAAGGGTACCCAGCCGAGAAGGTCTCCGAGTACGTCCGTCTTGAGAAGCAGCTAAAATCAGGCGGCGAAGATGTTAGGCGCCGCTTCCAGGAGCTTGACGCCGAGATACGCAACTACCCAAGAACACCAGAAAACGACCCCTACTGGCACGGGCTTAACGAGCTCGTAAATGCCATGAAGGAAAAAGGCGGAGACTTCCTAGACGTAATCCCAGCGTTTAACGAGTTCTGCTCACCGACGATTGAAGAGGCGATAAGCAGGGCAGCGGGTATGAAGCCCGACAAGATAATCGTCGTCCCAACCATGATGGTTCGCGGCGGAGAGCATTCCGAGGAGGATATTCCAGAGAAGCTGGAAGAGTTGTCGGAGAAGGTCAGGGATGTGGAGATAATCTACGCGTGGCCCTTTGACCTCGCTGCCCTGGCCAGCTTCCTAGTAGAACAGGCAAAACGCTACGCTGGCAAACAGTAATCTAACATCTATTATCCATTGTTGATGGGGCTTGGCCGACGAGCTTGTGGATGCTCTCCTAAGCTGGGCGCATACATACCTAGTCCCCCTAGGCGTCCCAGGGCTCTTCATCCTAGCCTTCGCCGAGTCCAGCTTCTTCCCAATACCACCAGACGCGGTCCTCATACCCCTCTCCCTCCTAAACCCAGGGGGAGCGCTGCTCTACGGCCTAACCGCCACAGCAGGCTCAGTCCTAGGCGCTCTCCTAGGATACTGGATAGGCCTCAGGGGAGGCAGGCCAGTCCTGCTAAAGATAATCAAGGAAGAGCGCGTCATGCGCGTTGAGGGCTACTTCAACCGCTACGGCCTATGGGCTGTCGGTATAGCTGCCTTCACACCAATCCCCTACAAGGTCTTCACCATAGCGTCTGGAGCATTCAGACTCAGAAACATCAAGGGCTTCATCATCGTCTCATTCATAGGCCGCGGAGCAAGATTCATGACCGAGGCAACGCTCATCATGCTATACGGAGAGCCCATACTAGAATTCATACGCACATACTTTGAGCAGCTCACGATAGCAGTAGTAGCCGCTGCGGCGGTGATATACGTAGCATACCGAAGGCTGGGCCGCAAAAACAAAAATAGAAACCCGTAGAGTATGGCGCGAGCTCGGCGTGAAGATACTAGTCCTCAGCTATGGTGTGGGGAACATCTTCAGCATATCCAACGCTCTAAAGCGGCTGGGCGCCGACGTGATTATAAGCAGAGAACCAACGCGCACTAGCGACTTTGACGCCCTCGTAATGCCTGGCGTGGGAAGCTTCGCGGCGGCAGCGGAGAACATAGCGCCCTACCGCGAGGAGCTGCGCGAAAAAATACTAAACGAAACACCAACACTCGGAATCTGCCTAGGTATGCAGGTGATGTTCGGAGAGAGCGAAGAAGGCCCTGGAAGGGGGCTGGAAATCTTCAGGGGAAGCGTAGTAGCGCTGCCGCCAACTGTGAAGCGCCCCCACATGGGCTGGAACACGATAAAGAGAGTAAAAGACACGCCGCTGATGGAGGGGATAGAAGAGGCATGGGTCTACTTCAACCACACATACTACCCAAA
>WAQC01000050.1 GCA_015520425.1 Candidatus Pelearchaeum sp.
ACCTAGGCTTGTTAGGGTCTATCTGGAGAGCACGGAGAACTCTATAATAGGGATGATTAGGCAGCAGTCGGGTGATGAGATTCATGTTGAGACGTTTTGTGGGGGTGTGATGGAGATTTTCGTAGATGCTTACCTGCCACCTAGTAGGCTTATCCTGATAGCGCAGGGTGGGCGCGACGATGTTGAGGAGACGCTGGTCAAGATGGGGAAGCTCCTCGGCTTTGAGGTCTGGGTTATAGACCCGCTCCCAGTCCTCGCGACGCAGCCTGACAAGCTGATAACCGAGGTGGACTACGATTTTAATGAGCTGAAGCTGGGTGAGAGGGATTATGTCGTGGTTCTTACGAAGGGTGAGCGGGATATCAAGGTGCTGGAAGCCCTCTCCAAGACCAGGCCCCGCTTCGTGGGTATGCTCGCGAGTAGGAAGCGCGTGAAGTATGACTTCTCAATACTCCGCGATAAGGGTGTTTCTGAGGAGTTTCTGAAGAGTGTCAGCGCTCCTGTGGGCGCTGATATTGGAGCCCACACGCCTGAGGAGATAGCCCTCTCAATAATGGCTGAGATAGTAGCGGTTAGGCGGGGTAAGCGCGTGCCGCGTAAGGATGAGGAAGCGCTGGAGGAGGTTAAGGAGACGGGGGTAGCGACAGGCCTGGACATAGGCGGCTCATGCGGCCCGACATACACGAAGAAATAGCAAACTACGCCTTCCGTGCTATGGGCTCTAGCGCGAGCCCGAAGTATCTCCTATACCCCTTAAGGTTCTGTAGCGCCGAGATTCCCGCGAGCAGGTCTATGTAGGGCATAGCCGTCTCCATGCCTATAGTGCGCGGCTTGAAGCCAGGCTTATCTGCGTGGGGGTTTATCCAGACAATCCTACCCACACGCGTCTTGAGAGCACGCATAGCCTTATCCAGCAGCTCAGGCTCGCCAGTATCCCAGCCGTCGCTCACTATCATCACCACAGTACCGCGCGTTAGGAGGCCGCCATACTTCTCCAAAAACGCCTTGAGGCAACTCCCTATACGCGTCCCACTACCCCAGATATCAACGTCGTGCGATATGCGGGCAGCAGCCGCTTCGGGGCCGTGGAGACGTAGAATCTCTGTAACCTTCACCAGCTTTGTGCTGAAGACGAAGACCTCAAGCGCAACACCCTGGCGGGCGAGGGCGTACATGGACTGCATCAGCAGGCTGGTGTATGTATCCATGGAGCCGCTTACGTCAAAGAGGGCTACGAGCCTACATCGTGTTACCTTCCTCTTCCTACGGCTCAGCGTCATGGGCTCGCCGAAGGTTGCGAGGCTTGAGCGGAACGTCTGCGGGAAATCCAGCTCACCGCTTATGCTCCTGAACGTCCTCCTCCCAGGTAGCAGAGCGAGCCTACGGCGCATCCTCTTCATCACACGCTTAATCTCGCGTAGAGACTCGCGGGTCGGTGTAGGTATCTCCCGCTTCATCAAAACCTCCAACGGGCTGTAGAACGCCATCTGGGCAGTCGCCTGAGCCTGCTTCGTCGTCTTAGTCTTCTCATGCTCGCCCATCTTCCCGCCACCCTGCGAGAACATCTCAGTCTCGCGCCGTTGCTGCATCTTCTTCTGCCGCGTCAGCTCGTCAAAAACCATGTCAAAGATGAGATAATCCTCAAGACGCTTAACCATAGTCAGGCGCAGAACCTCGCGGAGATGCTCAACACTCCTAATCTCAATACTATTCACTGCGGTAAAGGCGTCTATGCTCTCGGATGTTCCACACTTGACACCATGCTCGCGAAGCTTCCCCGCGAGCGTTACTATGAAGTGCATCAGGTCTGTTTCCACGTTCATACCGCAAACCTAGAGTATGCCAAGCTCCCGCAGCCTGGCGGAGTCGTCCTCGCTCTTAATCAGGCAGCTCATGGTGGAGCGTATAACGTCTGGGGTTATCTCGGAGATGTTAAGCGCCATCAGGGCGTTGGCCCAGTCCAGCGTCTCAGATATTCCAGGCTTCTTTGAGAGGTCATCCACCTGGCGTAGGCGTTGAACAAACTCCACAACATCGCTGGACAGCTTCTCGGAGAGGGCGGGAACCTTCAAACTAAGTATGCGCTTCTCCTTCTCCGCACTTGGATACGTCACGTATAGGTAGAGGCACCTCCTCCTCAGCCCGTCGCCAACCTCGCGAGTCCTGTTTGAGGTTATTATCACTATCGGCTTCCTCTTGGCCGTGATTGTGCCTATCTCAGGTATGGTAACCTGGAACTCAGCAAGGAACTCAAGCAGGAACCCCTCAAACTCCTCATCACTCCTATCTATCTCGTCAATCAGCAATACTGGCGGCCTGGGGCCGTCGTGGAGCAGGGCCTGGAGGAGCGGCCTCTTGAGCAGGAACTTCTCGCTAAATATCTCCGAGGCAATCTCTTCTGGAGACTTGCTCCTCTCCATCAGCCTTATGTGGAGGAGCTGCCGCGGATAGTCCCATTCGTAGAGAGCCTGCGCCGCTGTTATTCCCTCATAACACTGAAGACGTATAAGCTCCGTCCCCAGCATCTTGGAGAGAACCTTCGCGACCTCCGTCTTCCCACAGCCAGGCTCTCCCTCAATTAGTAAGGGCTTCTCCAGCTTAAGGGCCAGATAAACAGCCGTTGCGAGATTCTCATCAGCCACATACAGCTCTTTCTCCATCGCCTGCATTATTGCTGCGGGGCTTAGCTCCATTCTCTACCCAAATTCTCCTAACCAGCTAGATACAATTTATGTATTCTTCACCGACACTCCAACCCCCAGATAAAGACTATAAACAGGTGTTTTGGCTAAATAGCGTGAGCTTACAGCATGATTCCAAAGCAGTTTGAATATTTTGCACCGAAGACTGTCGGGCAGGCCATATCCCTGTTGAAGAAGTATAAGGAGGATGCAAAGGTTCTGGCTGGTGGGCAGAGCCTAATACCGATGATGAAGCTACGCCTAGCAGCCCCCAAGTATGTGATAGACCTCAACAACATTAAGGGGCTATCATACATTAAGGAGGCTGGGGGAGTTATCCGCATAGGAGCCCTAACAAGGCACGCAGAGATAGAGCACTCACCGCTCATCAGGGAGAAGCTACCCATCATGGCCGAGGCAGCCGAGTGGATAGCAGACCAGCAGGTAAGGAACCTCGGCACAATAGGCGGTGCAATATCACACTGCGACCCAGCGGGAGACTGGGCACCCAACCTACTGGCGCTTGACGCCGAGCTGGTAATCCAGGGAGCGCGTAGGAGGGTTGTTAAGGCCGTAAAGTTCTTCAAGGGGCCGTTTGAGACCGACCTAAAGCCTACTGAGATACTCACCGAGATTAGGATTCCCCTACCACGCGGCGGCCGCGTGGGGCAGGCTTACATGAAGTTTGAGCGCAAGGCTGGGGACTTCGCCACCGTCGGCGTAGCGGCAAACCTACTGCTCAACGACAACAACGAGATAGTGAAGGCTGGTATTGGGATAACAGCAGTAGCACCAGCACCATTCAGGGCAAGCGAGGCAGAGAAGATACTCGTGGGAAAACAGCCAACAGCGGAGCTTGTTGAGCAGGCAGCACAAGCAGCGGCAGACATGGCTCAGCCATGGTCAGACTTAAGAGGCTCAGCAGAGTATAAAAAGGAGATGACCCGCGTCTTCACCCGCAGGGCAGTTAAGCGCGCCCTAGAGCGGGCGGGCGTAACGCTCTAAGGTATGGTGGGTGAGTGAGATGGTGAAGAAGAAAGCCAAGAAGAAGGCTGCACGCAGGGCCGTGCGCAAGCCAGAGGCAGAGTTCCCCAAGAAGCACAGGATAGAGGTTGAGGTTAACGGCGTAAAATACACGCATGAGGTTGAGCCGCGCCTACTCCTGGTTCACTATATCCGCGATGTGCTGGGCTTGACGGGCACGCATATAGGCTGCGACACGACAAACTGCGGCGCCTGTACGGTCTTGATGGATGGGGAGGACGGCCGCTGGAAGGCGATAAAGTCATGCACTATGTTCGCAGTCCAGGCTAACGGTAGGAGGATACTCACGATAGAGGGGCTCGCCAAGGGTGATGAGCTGCACCCGCTCCAGAAAGCGTTCTGGGAGCATCATGGCTTGCAGTGCGGCTACTGCACGCCTGGAATGATAATGTCCGCCCTAGGCTACCTCATGATAAACCCCAACCCCAGCGAGATGGACGTCCGCAAGGGCATATCAGGAAACCTATGCAGATGCACAGGCTACCAGAACATAGTCAAAGCAATACTAGCAGCTGCAGAGGAGATAAGGAGCAGCGGCAGACCAATACTATAGCTGGTGAGCGCATAAATGCACTTTGAGGACAAGTTTGAGGTCCAAGCACCAGTAGAGACTGTCTGGAACTTCATAACAAGCCCAAAAGACTTCGCAAAAATAATACCAGACCTCCAGAAGTTTGAGATAGTAGATGAGCGGCAGTTTAAGGCAGCCTTCAAAGTAGGGCTAGGCATGATTAAAGGAACGATAAACATGACATTCAAGTTTGAGGACATGGAGCCCATGACCAAGATGAAGGTAGTCGGCCGCGGCTCTGGGCTACAAAGCACAGCAGACCTAACAATAGACCTAAACCTCCAGCCCAGCGATGGAAAGACACTCATAGCATGGAGCGCAGACCTAAACGTAGGCGGAATGGTCGCGAGCGTAGGAGCACGCCTCCTAGAATCAACAACAAAAAACAAAGTCAAAGAAATAGTAGAAGGAATAAAGAAAGCAATAGAGAAGAAACCAGGAAAAAAGAAATAACCACATAACCTACATCCCCCTTCATTATTTAACACCACCACAAAGAAAAACTATTATGCGAACTATTGTATAGTATCCCCCAAGGATAAATGGCTAAAATCCTAAGAAGAATCATAAACTCACTAAAGAAACTCCTCTTACTATTACTACTTCGCGCCCTCCTAATGAATAATAGCGATTGACGACGATTAATGTTTGGTGAATAGGAGAATCATAAGTAAGGTAGGACACCTGATAGTTGGTGTAGAGCATATAGGAAACACAGCAATCCAAGGAATGAAGGCAAAACCAATAATTGACATAATGATAGCTGTCAAAAACCTAAGCATAGCTGACGAGTGTATAGCACTTCTCCAAGAGCTGGACTACGAATACGTGCCTGAGCCAGACTTCCCAGAGAGACGCTTCATGCGCAAAGGCTCTCCCGAAAATAGGACACACCACATATCCATCGTTGAGATATGGGGCAATTCTGGACAGAGCACCTACTCTTCAGAGACTACCTACGTAAAAACCCTGATGAGCGCCTACGATACTCAACGCTGAAAGAGAAGCTAGCAGCCAAACACGGCTCAAACCGCCACGCATACACCTTCGCCAAAACAGAATATATCAAAGAAGTAATAGCAAAGGCGCGGCGGCTGGAACAATCCAAACAAGAGCTAAGAATCCCTAATCAACAACAGGCGCACAAGTTTAATCGTCTTTTCTAATCTTCAACGGCCGATATGCGCCTTCCTTGTATAAACCTTTTTTCTACAAAAGGTTTATACTAAGTGAAGAGGGAGCAGACATGCCTATTGAATGCGGCAAATTATTTTCAATTTTTATGGGTTTTGAAGGATTGGCGGGACAGATGGTAGGAGCATACATTATAATCATGTTATATAGCCATGGTGTAGATAAGGAATTTGTAGGAATCCTCTTCTCAATCTACCTAATTACTGTATTATTACTTGATTACCCAACTGGAGGACTTGCAGATACTGTCGGTAGAAGAGGAATTCATGCGTTGGGCCTATTTTTAGAAGGCGTAAGTCTGCTTTTAATATCAATCTTCCCCAACAATAATATAATCCTAACACTTGCCTTCATCATATCAGGAATAGGTTTTGCTATGATGTCAGGAAGTTTTAGCGCATGGTTTGTAGATGAGGCCAAAAAGCTATTTGATGATTCAGAAGCCGCTAAAAAATATATGGAAAAGCATTTTAGTTTATCTTACGGACTAAACAGCGGATTAGGTCTTATAGGAGCATTAGCAGCCTCTTTTATCAGCACTCTAAGCATAACCCATCCAATAATGATAGGTGGAATAATCTACCTACTTCTTGCTCCGACATTAATTATACTAGCTAACGAGAACTATGGACGTGTAGGAACCCCATTTAAAACCGTTATTGAAGGCGGTAAAATAACCATAAGAAAACCAACCATACTAGTAGTTATCATTGCTTTTAGCATTATAGGAAGTTCCTTCATGATATTCGCTGTCAGTTGGCAACTATTTATTGCCGACATCTACAAACTCCCACAATGGTCTTATGGAATAATATTCTCCATCATGCTCACCGCCATGACAGCAGGTAGCTTTTCAGCAAAATACCTCACCAAAACATTCTCATACCGTATCATATTACCCGCGATATTAATATCAATGGCATTCTCTCTATCACTGATTGGAATCTACCAAAACCTATACACAACAATCACATTATTCATATTCATCGAGTATATAATGGGGATATTTAGACCAATTACAAGCGTATTCATAAATGAACTTATTCCCTCAGATGTCAGAGCCACCATTCTATCCCTCTACTCCACCATAAACTCACTATTCTCATCAGGAGGAAGTTACCTAGCTGGACACCTTGCTAAAATGAAGGAATACACACTACTCTACCTACTAAGCGGATTAATAACCATCTTATCTATCTCATTACTAATCAAACCACTATTAAACCAAAAGAAAAATAACTCGCGCCCCCAATAATATTACACATACCCAAGCAGAAAGACCAGATAAGGAATATTAAGATAATTACACACATCAATCATGGAAAACGACCACTACCAATAGCCTCTTAGCCACAACAGGACTACTACCCCAGCTCATAGACATGACGCTCACTCTAGACTACCTAGAAGAAGAACAACAACGACAAATGACCATAAAGGCTGCAAACATATCATTGTATTACTAGATGAACGGTAAACCATATGTTATAAATATGATAGACACACTGGGTCACATATAATTAATTAGGAGTTTAGGTAATTATATTTCCCCATTAATATAACCTAAATGGTTAGCATTTATGAAGGCTTTATAAACTATATTGGTATTTTAGCTTGCTAGCACGTTTACAATTTAACAATTCCTCTAAGAGTTATTGCTCTTTGGAGCTTATCTTTTCGGGAAAGCTCTTATTTAGGTCCCAAGTATTGGCAGTCCACTCCTTCTTTTAATGCTATCTCGTGGATTAGCTTGTCTCCTGTATATAGTCTATCAGCTCCTATGTCTTTGGCTGAGAGTATCTGCAACGCATCAGCCTCGTAGATATGGTATCTCTCTACTAGTTGCCAACATTGAACCAGAATTCTAGCCTTCACAGGCATTATCTTTAGTAGCCTAAGCTTTAGGAGGCGAAGAGTATCACTTAAGAATTGCTGCCTTGCTTTTCTATAGTTAGCGTCATCTAGCCAGTCCCTTCTGCGGTATTTATCAAGCACCCCAAGCACTTCCCCTATGTTCCATATGGAGAAAGACAGCCTAATATCGCCGCTATAAGCTCTATCGTATAGCTCCTGTACAACGTCGCTCCCATGCTCAGCCACGTAGCGCTTCACTATGGCGCTTGAGTCTAGGTAAGCCAACATAAGCTAAATCCTCGACTCCCTCAGCTCCCTGATGGCCTTTCCAGCATCGGTTGCTACCTTAGGCCTAACTGGCGTAACAGTCAAGGGCTGTTCTTCGAGGTCTAAAATTTCCTTAAGGGAATTGATTACAAGGTCTTCGCAGACCACATCCTCCAGAGCCTCCTCAACAGCCTGACTAAGCGCCCTCAAACCCCTCTCCCTCCCCACCCTCTCCCTAAACCTCTCCCACAACTCCCTGTCTACGACGATGCTCGTCTTGACCTTCTTATCC
>WAQC01000051.1 GCA_015520425.1 Candidatus Pelearchaeum sp.
ACGGGTAATGTGTTTTGAATCCTCCTATAATTGACTTGCATGAAGACATATCACTCTACTATGTTTCTGGTGGCTATGCGTTTAAGTTCCCGCTAGCCAACTTTGAAGAAGACCTAGAGAAGCGGCATGGTGATATACCGAAGTATAGGAGAGCTAATGTAAAGTTGGTTTTTGCTTCAATAGCGCCGCTTGTGAATACGTTGAACGAGTATAGGTTGCAGCAGCAGACGCTAGGCTATAAAGCCCAGCTCGGCGCTCTAAGAACACGCGCAGCAACCCTAATGACGTTAGAGCACATCAAGACCTATCTAAACCTCCTAAAAATGCATAAAGAACATCTTAAACACGTTAAGATGATGGTGGATGTTCAAAACATTATACAGGGGGATGATATAGGGTTGTTGATAGCTATAGAAGGCGCGGAACCATTAGAAGACATTGAGGATATAGAACTCTTCTATAATCTCGGCGTGAGGTCTCTCCAGCTCACATGGAACTTTGATAATAAGTTCGCCGCCTCATGCATGTCAAAGAAAGACTATGGACTAACTGGTGATGGAGAGGAACTGGTTAAGCTGTGTAATGAGCTGGGTGTTATAGTTGATTTGGCTCACGCAAGCAAAAGAACAACGATAGAAGCGCTTGAGCTATCAAAACTTCCCGCCATAGTGAGCCACGCCAACATACAACCAGTCCATAATCATGCCAGAAACGTGGATGATGAGGTTCTTGAAGCAATAAAGAAAAACAAGGGAGTTGTAGGAATAACATTCATAACACCAACAATAGGGAGAAACTACGACCACAAATCACTAGCCGACCACGTAATGTATGTCTATGAAAGGTTCGGTGGCGATATAATAGCGTTGGGCACTGATTATTTCGGGCTAATTAACATAGCAGAGCCGCTCAACCTTGAGGATATAACGAAGATAGGTAATCTCTGGGGCGAGCTTCTCAGCAGAGGTATGAAGGAGACCGATGTTGAGAACATAGCTTATAGAAATGCCCTACGTGTAATAGAAGCCAACGCGGTGCGTTGGGCATAGAAAGGCTTAGTGATTATGATGATGGTGGTGTGCATGGGCTGGAACTTCCTCAACCTTCTTCTCTTCCACTATCGTGATTTCCTCCGTTTTCGGCATATACTTCCTTAGTGTCTGGCTGTTAATCGCAACTATTACCGTGCTTAGAGACATGAAGAGAGCGCCTATCGCTGGGCTTAGAACCAGGCCGTATGTGGCCAGTATTCCCGCCGCTAGGGGTATGGCGAATATATTATAGCCGCCAGCCCACCAGAGGTTTTGATACATCTTAGAATAGGTTTTCCGCGAGAGCTCTATAACAACGGGCACATCTCTAGGGTCGTTCTTAACGAGTATTATGTCTGCGCTTTCTATGGCCACGTCTGTGCCCGCGCCTATCGCTATTCCGACGTCAGCATTAACTAGGGCGGGAGCGTCATTTATTCCATCCCCAACCATCGCCACAGTGAATCCCTGCTTCTTTAGGAGCTGTACCTTCTCAGCCTTCTCATGCGGTAGAACCTGCGCGAAATACTCATCAACTCCAAGCTCCTTCGCAACCCACTTGGCAACCTCCTCAGAATCTCCAGTCAGTATATACGTCCTAACACCCATCTCCCTGAGCTTCTTAATGGCTTCATACGACTCGCTACGTATTATGTCAGACAGCGCTATAGCGCCTGCCAGCTTCCCATCTACTATGGAGAAGACAACAGTTTTTCCTTGGCTCTGGAGTTTAAGCACCTCTTCATCATTAACAGTTATATTAAGCTCTTCAAGGAGGGCTGGTCCACCCACATATACCTCATGTCCATCCACTATGGCGTATACGCCCTTTCCAGGTATAGCTTTGAACTCTGTCAGGCTTGTTGGTCTTATTCCTTTGCTAGCGGCATGTTCCACGATAGCGCGTGCTATTATGTGTTCTGAATTTTTCTCAACACTCGCTGTTAGCATGAGGAGTTTCTCTTCAGGTATGTAGGAGACAACAGACGTTACCCCGAACTTCCCCTCGGTCAGTGTTCCCGTCTTGTCAAAGACCACCGCATTAACGTCCTTAGCAGACTCAAATGCCCGTCTATCCCTTATCAGTATTCCGCGCTTAGCCGTCATAGAAGTTGATATAGCCACCACCAGCGGTATAGCCAGTCCGAGAGCATGAGGACACGCTATTACCATCACAGTTACAGCGCGTTCTAGGGCGAAGTCTGGCATGCCTAGGTAAGACCATGTGAGGTAGCTGGTTATGCCAGCTCCTAGGGCTACGTATACGAGGAGAGCGGCAGCTCTGTTGGCTAGGTCTTGCGTCCTTGAGCGGCTCTCCTGAGCCTGCTTAACCAGCCTTATGACCTGCGACAGGTATGTGTCTTCTCCCGTCTTCTCTATCCGCACCCAGAGCGCGCCTTCGGAGTTTATAGCACCACCGATTACAGCATCTCCCTTCTTCTTACCTATTGGCTTAGACTCGCCCGTGAGGAGCGCTTCATTAACAAACGACCTACCATCAATCACAACACCATCAGCAGGTATTTTCTCACCAGGCTTCACCAGCACTACATCACCAGGCTTGAGCTCTGTAACAGGAACGTCCATGGTTTCTCCGTCTTTGACTAAATGCGCCGTAGTTGGCATAACTTTTACCAGCTCCTCTAAAGCCCGCGAAGCTCCCAGAACGCTCTTAGCCTCTATCCAGTGTCCAAGTAACATGACATCAATAAGCGTGGCGAGCTCCCAGAAGAAGTCGCGGCCAGCTCTGAGGAAAACTGTTGCAGCAGAATAGAAGAACGCAACTGATATGGCTACAGCTATGAGCGTCATCATCCCAGGCTGCCTGCGCCTAACCTCACCCACTATCCCTCTTAGGAAAGGCCATCCACCATAGAGGTAGATAGCAGTAGAGAGTAGCGTTAGGACATAACCTTGAAAAGGAACCTCCAGCCTATAGCCAAACCACATCTGGATAGAATCTGACAACACAATTATAGGAACCGAGATTATGAGAGCTATAAAGAAACGCCGCTTAAATTCCTCAATATGATGCGCATGTGTTTGATGATGGTTAGAATGATGCTTCAACCTATTTTCTACCCAATATCGCTGTTCTAGGATATATCATCTCCTATTTAATTCTGTACCAAAACTACTCCCGTTATTCCGTAGATGGACAATTCATCCAACAGCACCTCAAACATCAACATTATAGCGCGTGCGCACCGAGCCTAATACAACACTATTACTTAAGAAAACAATAAAGAAGAGACGCTGAAAGAAATAATTAAGCTAACCTTTTACCACACCTATTGGGACTAATCTAGCTACTTTGGTTCCTATTCCTACTTGGTGGCTAACTTCCACCACTTCATCCACTGACTTGTATGCCGCATCTACCTCTTCCACGATTGTTGCCATGCTGTCGCCCTTCACATAGATTCCTCTGCTTTCCAAGTCTCTTACCACCTGGTCTCCCCTGTATCTCCTCTTCGCACCTGCCCTGCTCATCTCCCTCCCCGCTCCATGCGCAGTAGAGCCGAAGCTAAGCTCCATAGCCTTGGGATTTCCAAGCAACACCCAGCTAGCGGTACCCATAGAGCCAGGTATCAACACTGGCTGACCAATCTCGCGATAGTCAGCAGGTATCAGAGGATGCCCAGCAGGGAAGCTCCGCGTAGCACCCTTACGATGAACAAGCACCTCCTTAGTCTCACCATCTACCTTATGCTTCTCAAACTTCGCGATGTTATGGCAGACGTCATAAACTATCTTCATCCCCAAGTTCTCTGGGTCTTGCTTGAAGACCTTTTGGAAGCTTTGCCTTACCCAGTGGCTTATTGCCTGTCTATTAGCAAAGGCGAAGTTGACCGCGCATTTGAATGCTTTTAGGTATTGTTGTGCTTCGTTGCTCTTTATTGGTACGCATGCGAGTTCTCTGTCGGGTAGTCTTATTCCATATTTGACCGCGCCGCGTTCCATTACTCTTAGGTAGTCGCTGCATATTTGGTGGCCGTATCCTCTGCTTCCGCAGTGTATTAAGACCGTTACCTGGCCTTCGTGGGTTATTCCCATGGCCTTGGCCGCGCGCTCGTCAAATATCTTATCCACGCGCTGCACCTCTAGGAAGTGGTTTCCACTGCCCAGCGTGCCTATCTGCGCCTCGCCCCTGCTCTTGGCGGTTGGCGAGACCACCGATGGGTCTGCGCCCTCAATAGCGCCAGACTCCTCCATATGGTGGAAGTCCTCACTCCAGCCTAGGCCGTATCTCTCAATTATGTAGCGCGCGCCTTCTATGACTATTCTGTCAAGGTCGCTGTGCGTTACGTGGAAGTCCTTACGCCTGCTCCCCAGACCTGCTGGGACATTAAGGAATATCGTGTCTATCAGCTCCTTTATTCTCGGCCTTACATCCTTCACATCAAGGTTTGTAACCATTAATCTGACGCCACAGTTTATGTCGTATCCTATTCCTCCAGGCGAGATTACTCCTGTCTCAACATCCATCGCAGCTACTCCACCTATCGGGAAGCCATACCCCTCATGAGCGTCGGGCAAGACTGTGCATTGTTTCTGTATTCCTGGCAGTGTTGCCACATTCACCGCTTGCTCAAGCGTCCTGTCTTGCTGCATCTTCTGCAACAGTCGCTCAGAGGCATAGACTATGACGGGAACTCTCATGTTGCTGCGGTAGGTCTGTGGTATTTTCCAGATATGGTTGCCTATTCGCTGAAGAGGCGGTGCCATAACACTACACCTTTAGTTGCTGTATTATCTTATTTTACTGTATCCGTTCCGCGTATATTAAGTATTTTCCCCCAACCACAACAACGTGGTCATAATCAACGATTGTGCTATAGAGTTTCAACAAAACCTGACATTTCTCAGGTTTGGGGGAAAGGGTTTAAATCTAATTCTCGCAGTTAGATAGTTGCTGGCTGGTGTTTTAAAGAATGACAATACCGCGTAGGAAAGAGGTCAGCTTAAGGGTCTCTGAGGCGCGGCAGCGCGACATAGGTAGGAAGATAGCTAGAGTGGATAGCCACGCTATGAGGGAGCTTGAGCTGAACCCAGGTGATTTGGTTGAGATTGTTGGTAAGAGAGCTACCGTCGCTATAGTGTGGCCTCCCTACCGCGAGGATGATGGCCAGGGCATAATAAGGATTGACGGCGAGATTAGGCGAAACGCTGGCGTTACAGTTGGAGAGTACGTCCGCGTGAGTAAGACGATGGCTAAGCCAGCAACCAAGATAGTTCTAGCCCCCTTTGAGCCCCTCCCCTTCGTGGGAGACTTTGGCCGCATAGTTAGGGGGCAGTTGCTCAACATGCCCGTAGCCAAGGGGGATATAATAGTAGTTCCAGTCCTTGGGATGGGGGTTGAGCTTAAGGTAACATCCACAAGCCCTTCCTCGGTTGTCATGGTTACTGAGAGCACGGTTATTGAAGTCAGCACAACTCCCGCTAAGCGTATTGAGGAAGTTTCGGGAGTTACCTACGAGGATATAGGAGGGCTCCATGAGGAGCTGCAGCGCATTAGAGAGATGATTGAGCTACCGCTGAAGCATCCTGAGCTCTTTAGGCATCTCGGAATAGAGCCGCCGAAGGGGGTTATCCTCTACGGGCCGCCTGGAACTGGGAAGACGCTGATAGCTAAGGCTATAGCCAACGAGACGGGAGCACACTTCATAACGATAAATGGTCCTGAGATTATGAGCAAGTTTTACGGCGAGTCTGAGGCGCGCCTCCGCGAGGTCTTTCAGGAGGCTGAGCAAAATGCTCCGAGCATCATATTCATAGATGAGCTGGACGCAATAGCGCCGAAGCGCGGCGAGGTTACTGGAGAGGTTGAGCGGAGAGTCGTCTCCCAGCTCCTCACCTTGATGGACGGACTACGCGGCCGTGGGCAGGTCATAGTAATAGGTGCTACCAACAGAATAGAAGCTATAGACCCAGCGCTCAGAAGGCCTGGAAGGTTTGACCGCGAGATAAGGGTAGGCGTACCAGACAAGAACGGGAGGAAGGAGATACTCCTCATACATACTAGGCGTATGCCCCTTTCCGACGATGTAGACCTTGAGGAATTGGCTGAGATAACCTATGGGTTTGTTGGTGCGGACTTGGCGGCGCTATGCCGCGAGGCTGCCATGAACGCGCTGAGAAGGTTCCTGCCCAAGATAGACCTTGAGAAGGAGATAATCCCCGCCGAGGTTCTAGAGCAGATTAAGGTCTCGCGTGAAGACTTTGCTAATGCGCTTAAGATGATACAACCATCCGCCCTCCGCGAGGTAATCCTAGAAGTCCCCAACGTCAAGTGGGAGGATATAGGGGGTCTTGAGAGCGTTAAGCAGGAGTTGCGGGAAGCTGTTGAGTGGCCGCTCAAATACTCGGAGGTCTTCAAACGGCTGGGCATAAGACCGCCGCGCGGAATACTGCTCTACGGGCCGCCTGGAACCGGCAAAACACTGCTCGCCAAGGCTGTAGCTACCGAGAGCCAGGCCAACTTCATAAGCGTCAAAGGCCCTGAGGTCCTATCAAAATGGGTAGGTGAGTCTGAGAAGGCTATCCGCGAAATATTTAGAAAAGCCAGAGAAACAGCTCCATGCATAATCTTCTTTGACGAGCTGGACTCAATAGCGCCTAGACGCGGTGTGCATACCGATGCGGGTGTTACGGATAGGATTGTGAATCAGCTCCTGACGGAGATGGATGGTATGCAGACTCTTAAGGGCGTCGTAGTTATCGGCGCTACTAACAGGCCAGATATTCTTGACCCAGCATTGCTGAGGCCAGGTAGGTTTGATAGGGTTCTCTACGTTCCGCCTCCAGACAAGCAGGCTAGGCTACAGATATTCAAGATACACACACGCGAGATGCCGCTTGACGAGGACGTTGACCTTGATAGGCTGGCTGCCGTGACCGAGGGTTATACTGGCGCTGATATTGAGTCCGTCGTCCGCGAGGCAGCGTTAGAGGCTGCTAGGGAGAACATAAACGCGCAGGTAGTCTCCATGCGGCACTTTGAGGCGGCGCTCTCCAAGGTGAAGGCAAGCGTAAGCGAGGAGGCCAAAACAGAGTATGAGAAGATTATGAGCGACTTTAAGCGGAATATGGCATACATCAGCTAACCCTATACTTCCCGCCTCTAGGAGATTAGCGGGGTAGTATCAACGACATGCGCTACGTAGTATGACCACTAACTCTGCTCCGAACCCTCTAAATACATCGCTGCAAGCAACCGTCCCAAGTAGTGATGAGGATAATGAGACTACCCTGGAAACGCGAGCCAGCAGAGAAGGTCGTCGTTGAGCATGTCAGCTATCAGGACAGGATGGTGGAGATTTTGACGCAGCTAAAGATACAGTCCGAGAAGCTTAACAGAACTGTGGAGCGGCTCAAGCATCGCGGCAAAGAGCTTTTTGAGCAGTGTGTAAGGGCTGAGCAGGAGCGCGACACGGCTAGGGCTACGATATATGCCAACGAGATAGCACAGCTACGCAAAATGACTAGAACAATACTGAAAAGCCAAATGTCGCTTGACAAGGTTATCCTTAGGCTGGAGACGGTTAAGGAGTTTGGCGATGTCATGCACGTTCTAGGTCCTGCTACGTCAATAATCAGGCAGGTTCAGACGGAGCTTTCTGGCCTAGTTCCAGAGGTTGCCCATAACCTTAGGCGCGTGGATGAGATGCTTGAGGGCGTTATAATAGAGGCGGGCAACGTAACTGGTGCTAGCGTCTACGTGTCTGTGAGCGACAGCGAGGCTCAGAAGATTCTTGAGGAGGCTTCCGAGATAGCGGCGCAGCGCATGAAGACAAGCTTCCCAGACCTCCCAGAAAGCTATAAACACCTAGAGCCGTCGCAGGAGCCGCGTATAGAGTAAAACCCTAGGAAATACTCCACCCTATTATTCTTTTTTCTCGTATATTCTCTCAGCTCCCCTGACGCAGAGGAAGACCAGCTTATCATCTCCTATGTTTATGAATTGATGGAGTTCGTTAGAGCCTATGTAGATTGTATCCCCCTCTTTGACCACGCGGGTTTTCCTCACGCCGTCCTGCTCATAGACCAGCGTCGCCACACCCTTGGCGATGTATACCTCGTGCTCGTATATGTGGCGGTCAAGCGGTGTTTTGCCGCCCTTATCAACCTCGTAGAGCCTTAGGTAGAAGTTCTTAGCACCGTGCTCCTCGCCCACCAGATACTTTACGCGTACACCAACAGCATCGCCTTTCTCCAACTCCTTAAACTCAACATCCCCCACGTTAACCACATGCATATCCCTTCCCTCACCCTCTCCAGCAGCCGCTATGATGCCGCTTGCTTATTTGCCTAATGCTAATTATTAATAGCCTTATGCTTGTTGGGAGGAAGAGGATGAAGGCGGCGGTTTTTTACGGCCCTGGTGATGTTCGGCTGGAGGATGTGGATAGACCAAGCGCTGGTGTTGGTGATGTTGTTATCCGTGTGGAGGCTGCTCTTAGCTGTGGGACGGATTTGAAGACATTTAGGCGTGGGCATCCTCTTATGAGGCCTCCCCGCGTCATGGGGCATGAGTATAGTGGCGTGGTCGTTGAGGCTGGTGAGGATTCTGGGTTTGAGGTTGGCGATAGGGTGGCTGGCGTCAATTCAGGCCCCTGCATGAGCTGTAAATACTGCTCGCGCGGTAGGGAGAATCTATGCGAGAGCCTGGAGGAGACGCTTATAGGCTTCACATCCAACGGCGCGTTTGCAGAGTACTGCCTAATCCCACGCCGCGTAGCTAGGGTTAACCTACTCAAACTAGCCAGCAACACACCATTTGAGGAAGCAGCATTCCTAGAGCCGCTCTCATGCGTAATACATGGGTTGAATCTCCTAGAGCTTAACGTAGAGAGAATAGCTATACTGGGTTCAGGTTCTATAGGCTTACTCCATCTGCAGGCTGTTAAACAACTCGCACCAAACGCGCGGGTGAGTATCTTTGACCCGCACTGGGAGAAGCTGTCTCTTGCTGAGAAGCTGGGGGCTGATAGGGTTGTGAATATCAGGGAGGAGAGCTTCTCCGAATATGAGCGGGGGTTTGACTTGGTTATAGAGGCGGTGGGCCGTGTTGAGGCTTGGGAGACAGCCGCGCGGCTCGCTGATAAGGGCGGTACTGTTCTCTTCTTTGGGGGCTGCCCACGCGGGACAACGGTATCGCTGGATACGTATAGGGTGCATTATGAGGAGCTACGCCTCTTAGGTGCTTTCCACCATACGCCGCGCGACGTTAAGAAAGCGCTACAACTCATAGAGTCGGGTAAGATGAGGCTGCGCGAGCTGATAGGGATGACCATAAACCTGGACAAAATTGGCGAGGCCTTCCAACTCCTCCAGCGTGGTGAGGCGGCGAAAATACTAATCAAGCCCAGCGGCTAGTCCTGCACTACTAAGACCTTCATACTCTCTTCAGGGTTTGCCGCGACCTTGAAGGCATCAGCAATCCTGTCAAGCTTGTATGTGTGTGTTATTAGTTTTGATGGCTTTATCCTACCAGACGCGAGGAGTTGGAGCGCTGTTGATGTATCTTGCTCGGTTGTGGAGTAGCTTGGGACTATTGTTATCTCGCGAAGAAACAGCTCCGCGAGGTTTAGCTGTAGTGTGGCGTCTCTCGGCGGGGCGCCGAAGACCGCTATGCGGCCTCCCTTCCTCACGGCCTTTAACGCCTCCGCATAGGCTGCTGGATTGCCAGTAGCTACGATTACGAAATCAACACCACGGCCTCCTGTCTCCTGACGACACACATCCGCTAGGCTGCTGTTCCTTAGATTAACCGCCGCGTCGGCCCCTAGGTTTTCTGCCATACCTATTCTGAACTTAGCAATATCAGCAACAGCTATGAATGCTATTCCAGAGGCTTTGAGAAGCAGAGTGTAAAGCGCCCCTATTGGGCCGAAGCCTATTATCGCCGCGCTCTCGCCAGCCCTAGCCCTTATCCTCCGCATACTCCTCACACAGCAGGCTAGGGGCTCTATGAAAGAGGCATCTTGGTAGGAGAGATTTTCGGGAATCTTCAAGACCGCGCCGCGCTCTATGTTTATCGCTGGGACTTTGAAGTATTCAGCAAAGCCGCATGGCTGTATGTTGGTTTTGAGGAAGAGTGGGCACATCGTTGGGCTTTCGTTGAGGCAGTAGTAGCATCTGCCGCATGATACGTGGTGGTGGACAAAGACGCGCTCTCCTACATGGTATTCTTCCAGCCCTTCGCCGACTTCAACAATATCGCCCACTACCTCGTGCCCCAGTATTGCGGTGGTTATTCCATGGCCTCTTACTTTCTCAAGGTCTGTTCCACAGACACCGCATACCCTTAGCCTTATCACAACCTCCCCAGTAGCTGCTGTTGGTTTCTCCACCTCACGGAGCTCAACACCACCGCGCCCATCTGCAAAAGCGGCCTTCAATCCAAATCACCAGCTATGCTCTCTAGGCGCTGTTTTATCTTGGCTAGGAAACGCGCAGCAGGCGCTCCATCAACAGCGCGGTGGTCAAAGACCAAGCTTAGATGGCCTACGTCCCCCAGCCTTATCTCTTCACCCACAGCTATCGGCTTCCTCGTTATAGCTCCCACACCTAGTATGAGTATGGCTGGTGGGTTGAGTATTGGGGTGAAGAAGAGAACACCCTCCCCGCCTAGGTTGGTTATGGTGAATGTATGGCCATAGAGCTCTTCAGGTTTGAGCTGGCCTGCTAAGGCCTTCTCACGAAGCTCCCTCAGGCTCCTCTCAATCTCAAGCAGCGATAGCTTATCCGCATTCCTAATCACTGGAGCGTATAAGCCTGCTGGAGTATCAACCGCGACCGATATATTCACCTCGTCGCGAAACTTTATGACATCATCCTCCAGGACGGCGTTGAACTCTTGATTCTCGCGGAGAAGCTCGGCACACACCTTAACTATGATTGAGGTTATGCTCGGAGCCGCGTCGCCATACTTCTGCTTTAGCGACTCGTATTTTTTCATTAGATTCGTGGCGTTGAACTCTGTTGTTAATGCTACGGGGGCTGATGTATGGAAGCTCCTTGACATTCTCTCGGCTATTGTCTTTCTCAGGCCAGCCAACTTCATGGTTTTCTCTGGCTTTTCCTCAACCTTAGCTTGTGATACTGCCCGCATAACGTCCTCGCGGGTTATCAAGCCTCCTGGCCCCGTTCCACGTATGTCTTCTAGCCTAATGCCATGCTCCCTAGCAAGCCGCCGCGCTAGGGGTGATGCCCTAACCTCTCTCCGCTGTGGTTGCGCTGTCTCTTGTATCGCTACTTCCTCTACCTCTATCTCGGCCAGCACATCGCCTACTTTGACCTCTTCATCCTCTCCATGAACTATCCTGCTCAACACACCATCAGTAGGAGACTCCACCTCAAACGTGGTCTTCTCACCCTCAACCACAACCAGCGCCTCTCCCCGCGAGACACGCTCACCCTCGCGCCTAAGCCAACGCACAATCCGCCCAGACTCCATAACAGGGTCTATCCTAGGCATAATCACCTGCTTCAACGAGCCTGACATCCCTTCTCCACCAGCAGGGAACCAAAAAATAACTATTGAGCAACTGTTTAAATCACGCTTTTGATTCTAGTGTTTGTATGGGCGAGATAGCTGAGAAGGATGGGCTGACTGATGAAGAGATTAAGCGCATCCTCACCGAGTATAAACGTATAGCGGTCGTGGGGATGTCCCGCGACCCCTCAAAACCAGCCCACTACGTACCCAAATTCCTACAGAGACACGGGTATGAGCTCATACCCGTAAACCCCACAGCAGACGAGATACTAGGGCTTAAGGTCTACAAGAGCCTAGAGGAGATTAAGGAGCCGGTGGATATTGTGGATGTTTTCAGACCTTCTGACCAGGTTTTGCCTGTCGCTGAGCAGGCGTTGAAGCTCAGGCCTAAGGTGTTCTGGATGCAGGAGGGGATATACAATAAGGAGGCCGCTGAGCTGCTTAGGCGTGAGGGCATCATAGTCGTGTGGGATAGATGCTTGATGAAGGAGCATAACAGGCTCTTCGGCTCAAAGCCTTATGCCTCAATTTCCAAGCTCTAGAGGGATAGGCTATTTAGTCGGCCTAGCGGCTAGCTAAGGCGGTCATGGAGCAGGTGCCAGACGCGCTTTTTGAGGCTGGGCGCGTAGCGCGGAGACTGAAGGAAGAAGCATACAGGCTCGCGCGGCCAGGGGCTTCAATCTACGAGCTGGCCGAGCGCATAGAGAGCATAATCCTAGACAACCATGCCAGGCCAGCGTTTCCGTGTAACGTTGGGATAAACCAGGTGGCTGCACACTATACTCCAACCCCAGGCGATGTTACGCGCATACCTCCCAAGTCAGTCGTGAAGGTGGATATTGGTGTGGAGATTAACGGCTTCATAGCAGATACTGCCGTTACAGTTGCCGACACGCCTGAGGGCGAGGCCATGCGGCTGGCCGCTGAAGAGGCGCTAAAAACAGCCATCAAGCTAGTGCGCGATGGTGCGAGAGTCTCAGACATAGGCTCCACGATACAGTCAGTCGTCAATAGGCGGGGCTTCAAGACCATACGAAACCTAACGGGCCATGAAATATCACGCTACAACCTACACGCAGGCCAGTCAATACCAAACGTACAGACCACCGATAGCGGGAGGCTCAGGAAGGGACATACCTACGCTATAGAGCCTTTCGTAACACTTCCTGAGGGCGCTGGCGAGGTTGTGGAGTCTGGCGAGGCTACTATCTTTAGGTTTGAGCCGCGGCCTAGGCTTGAGAAGGGGCTGAAGGGGGATGAGGTGAGCTTGCTTCGCTATATTGCGGATGAGTTTCGGAGCCTGCCCTACTCTACGCGCTGGCTTCTAAGGCTAGGCCGTGAGAAGCTGGAGCTCCATGAAAAGCTCGTGCGTAATGGGCGGATACACGCTTACCCCGTGCTGGTTGAGCGGCACGGCACGCCTGTAGCGCAGGCGGAGCACACAGTATTGGTAAAGGAAGACGGGGCTGAAGTATTAACCTAGGCTTCCTGCTTCTTCTCAGGCACGTAAATATTCACAACAACCATACGAGTAGAGCCGCATTTGGGACACTTCTCATCCTCAATAACCTTAAACACATAGTCGTTCTGCTTGAATGGCCTTGAATTGTCTGTACCGCATTCTGAGCATTTCAAGAACGTGAGTGGAGGTGTGGGCTTTAAGGCGTTTTCCCGCTTCCTCAGAGCCATGACAACCACCCTTGCCTTACTTCCCCGCGTGCTCGCTCAACAAATATACAGCGAATATAAAGCTTCTTCTACGGCTATTAGACGCCTATTCCCACGGTGTTCCCTATCCCAGCGACTATCGCTGTCCCCCCTTCCTCAACCTTCTCTAAGAGCAGCTTCCTGACCTTCTGAAGGACACTATCAGCGGCCTTGGCTATAGACTCCTTCATGGGCGTTATAGCCTCGCCTATGGATTCAAAGATGACGAAGGCGTAGAGCGGTATTCCATGCTGCTTGGCTATCTCCTCAATCTTGTACTTGTCTATACCAGGCCCACCTATTGCTACGCCTATGCCCTCAACTATCTTGCCTGACTCCTCGCCCTCAAGCTTCAGCCCAGCGTCTATGGTTACGATGAGCTTGAGATTATCCTTCTCCTGCTCAACTAGGCGTTTAACACCCTCTCCAGGCCTGCCGACGTTACCTCCTGGGCCCATGGCCCTAACGACGAGGACTCGCCTGGACTCTATCTCTATCTCTTGGACTATCGTGTCCTTCGCTATCTCGTAGCGCCGCTTCTCGTTGCCGTTAACGAGCTTGGCCGCCACAAGCACGCCCACGCCATCGCCTATGGGCTGGCCCTCTGAGAAAGCTATAGAAGCCTGCCTATATGCTTCTGCAATCTCCATCAACTGCGGCATAATCATCTGAATTTGAAGCACAAGATAGATGTTGGATGTCTTCTTTCCGAGCAGATAGAAGTGCCTCACAATCCTATACAGTGTGTTTATGCCACGCGATATCTCAACAAGGTTGGTGAGTGTCTTAACCTGATGCTCCTCCGCGTGGGGAGCTATCTTCCTAACATCCTCCTCAAACACGGACTCATGCGTCTCAAGTATGTGCTCAAGCTTGTAGACGATTCCATACGGGTCCATGGATTCTGGTGGGATTAGGAAGAACTCGTTTAGCCTATCAATCTCTGGGGTTGGGTCTTGCTCTGGTTTTCCTATGTTTTTTATTGTGTCTATTGTTCTCTGCCTTATGTCGTCGCGTATTAGCTTTAGCCTGTTGAGCTTCTTCTCTAGGTCGCGGAGCATGTATGAGAGTTGCATCCTTTGGCCGAATGTCGGGTAGATGAAGAATATCATTATCATGAAGAGCCAGACTAGCGCTATTATCATGCTGATGATGTTTTCACTGCCTGGTTGTGGGAAAAGCTGAGCTAACCCAAGACTCACGTTATCTTCTCCTCTTCTGATAGCTTCGTCGGTTATTTTTATAGGTTGATGCAGCCTTTTTGGCAGTAAAATCTCTGGTTCTCTCCTCTGGCTGAACGGCCTGAGCCAGCTTCGCGGCTATGTCTTCTATCCTTTCTTTACAGGTTATAAGGAGCTGCTCGTACCGCCTAGCTGAGCTCTCAAGCGCCTCCTCGTAGCTCATAACGCCCCTCTCTATGCGCTCCATATTCTCATCCACCATGCGGCGGGTTTCTGGCGTTGCTAGGCTCTTATCCGCAGAGCTCAGCGACTCTATCAGCGTGAGCCCCAGCGGGGTTGGGTGGAAGACCCCCCTAACGCGCTTGGCGTAGCCGCGCTCCAGTATGAGGGCTGGATACACGGCGCGAGTAGCGTCTGTGCCTATACCGTGTCGCTCCATTAACCTGAGGAGGTCAGCCTCGCTCAGTCTAGGGGGTGGTTTGGTCTCCTCCTCAACCAAATCAATAGCCGCGACCTTTAGCTTCTCTCCCCTGCTAAGGCTGGGTAGCTTATTATCACGTGGCCTGAAGTAGCTGAACACCCCGTAGAATCCCTGGCTTGAGATATAGCTGCCCTCTGCCTTGAATATCACGTCGCCTACCGCTACCAGGGCTTTCTGCCGCGTGGCTTCCGCGTCTTCCATAAATGCGTTGGCATAGAAGCGGCGGGCTGCGTATTCCCATACTGTCCTAGGGAGACCGCCTCCGCTATAGGCCGAGGTCGGGTAGATGGGTGGGTGAGCGCCATCATCAAGCCTACCATTCCTAGGGTGTGGAGCCACCTCGCGGCCTTGTTTAACTATCCCCGCCTCCAAAACAGCGCGAACACCAACGGAAAAATCAAAGCTAGGACCATAGCGGTTAGTATCTGTGCGTGGATAGCTTAGATAACCCTCCGCATATAGGTCTTCCATAATTCCTAGTAGGCGCTGGGCGCTTAGGCCAGTTATGCGCGTTAGGTCTCTGAGCATGTCATCTGTTCTTATGGGGAGCGGCCTCGGAATAACCTCGCGTCTGGCAAGGTATTCTCTCACCTCACCCTCATTGGCGCGGGAGACCGCCTCCCAAACTGCGCCAACCTCCTCGCGGCTCCAGAAGCTCTCAGTGCGGGCATGGAACTTTTCTCCAGAAGCGGTCTCAAAAATCGCCTTGACATACCAATATTTACGTGGCTTGAAGCTTGTTATCTCCTTCTCGCGCTCCACCACAAAGTTTAGGCAGGGTATCTGACAGCTTCCCCAGCTAACCAGCCTAACCCAGCGTTTCCGCCGCGTGTTTATCGTGAGGAGACGCGTGAATGAGGCGCCTGTTAGCAGGTCAAAATGCTGTCGGTAGCGTGCTTTCTCAACCCAACTCCATTTAAGCCCCTCTTCAAGAGAACGCCAGCTCGCCATGAGCTCGTTCCTACTTATGGAGTTAAACCTCATACGCCTAAATGGCGCATCATCACCCCTAACCGCGCGATAGACCATCAATATCTCGTAGCCTATCAGCTCCCCTTCAGAGTCGTTATCGGTAGCTATTACCAGCGTCCTATCTTCTGCGAAGAGCTGCCTGAGCCTCTCGTAAGACTCTTGGTCAACTACCCGTGTCTCTAGGCTGCGCAGCCTTATTATTGCGAGGGGCTCAGCCTGGTTCCAGCCATATCCGCGCGGCAGGTCGGCGTCAAGCATATGCCCCCTAACAGAAGTTACTACAGCATCCACCCTAAGCTCGGCCAGTGCCCTGCGTATAGCCCGCGCCACACTAGCCTTCTCCGCAACAACCACATACTTTTCCTGCTGCATACCCGCCCTATGTTCCGCCGAACCGCTAGAACCATAACTCTTTATTATAGGATACGCAGCCCACCGTGGCTGGGAGCGCCGCTGCCTATCCAGCGCACCATAAGCAATAATAATTATTTGTTATAGCACTATCTTCTCCATCATCAGAGATGACGGTGAAAGCTGTTCTAATGGCAGGTGGCGAGGGACGACGTCTTAGGCCGCTCACATACTATATACAGAAATGCATGATACCAATAGGCCCCAAACAGAGGCCCTTACTAGAGTATATACTGCGCCACATAGCTTATCACGGTATTCGGGATGTAGTGATAACTGTAGGCTACAAGTCGGAGCAGATAATAAACTACTTTGAAGATGGTGGGCGGCTCGGCCTTCATATTGATTATGTGTATGATAAGGAGGGGGTTATTGGCTCTGGCCACGCTCTTAGCAACGTTTTTGAGAATGGCTTGATTGGAGTTGATGATACTCTGCTCGTGTATTATGGCGATATACTATCCAACTTGGATTTGAGCGAGATGATGTCTAGGCATAGACAGGCTCGCGCTGACGCGACGCTTGCTGTCTCGCTCAAGTATCAGCTACCAGTTGGTGTCGTTGAGGTTGATAACAATGGCAAGATAACACGTCTCCATGAGAAGCCCTATCTTGACAGGCCAGTCATCATAGGGATAACGCTACTTGAGGGACGTTGTATAAAGGAGCTCTCCAGCCTTACGTCAAGCCAGCGGGATGTGGATATTATGGGTCATTTCATACCCCGCCTCATACAGAGGGGCTATAATGTTCAGGCTTATGAGAGCCAGGCATTCTGGTATGATGTTGGCTCTACCGAGAAGTATGAGAAGCTAACCAGCGATACTGTAAGCAGGTATTTGAATCATCTTGAGGAGCTCGTTTAGGGCGGTGTTATCTCCCCACCTTTCTCCAACCATCCTAGGAACTTTTCCAGCTTCTCGTACCTACTCCTCTGCTTCTCGGTCTGCACGGCAACAACCA
>WAQC01000052.1 GCA_015520425.1 Candidatus Pelearchaeum sp.
ATCTTGACCAGCGTCTCCTCAACATCGTCGCGCCCACCCTGCGCTATCAGGATAAGCCTACTAGGTGGCAGGTAAGCATCTACGAAAATCTCCATCACACCTCCGCAAAACGTCTCAACATGAATCTCATCACCCGACTGCTGCCTAATCATCCCTATTATAGAGTTCTCCGTGCTCTCCAGATAGACCCTAACAAGCCTGGGTGTTCCTGTCTTGATTACCTCCTGGGCGACCGCGATTATCGGCCCCTCTGGGCAGACGCCGCCTAGGGTTCCATAGACGATACGCCCCTCATCGTCTATAATCATCTTAAAGCCTGGCTTGCCGAGTGAAGAGCCTTCCACGCGCACTACTGTAGCGACCGCGAAGGGCTTGCGCTCATTCGCGAGCTTAGCGAGAGCCTCGGCGAAGCCCAGCGACTCAACTGACATGCCGCACAGGTAGTAGGTTGCTGAGAATTATATATCTATTCGTCAAAGACAAGCATGTTTGGATTACTGGGCTGGTGAAGAAAGCTTGGACGGCGCGTTGAGGAGGATAGGGAGCTTCATACGCATAGAGGAGGCCGTCTCAATACTCGTAGACTCGGTTAAGGATGTTAGGCGCGTTGAGAGGGTTGATGTTGATTCTTCACTTGGTAGGGTTCTCGCAGCCACGATAACGGCTGGACGCAATTATCCAATGTACGACACCTCGCATATGGATGGGTTCGCTCTTAACCACCGCGACACACTTAGCGCTTCCGAGGAGAGGCCAGCACGCCTAAGGATTGCTGGCTCAATAGAGGCAGGCGCGCAGCATAGGCCTGAGCTGACGCCTGGCGCTGCTATGCGCGTACTCACTGGCGCTCCGCTCCCGCTGGGCGCCGACGCTGTGGTGGCGCAGGAGGAGGTTAAGCTCGCTGGAGAATACATACACATCAAGCGTCCAGTCAGGGCGGGTGAGAATATAGACCCAGCTGGAGCCGATGTGAGGGAGGGTGAAGCCCTGCTGGGAGCTGGGCATAGGATAAGGCCGCAGGATGTGGCGCTCCTCCACTACCTCGGCATTCGCTGGGTTGAGGTCTTCCACAGGCCGCGTGTCGCTCTGCTGGTTGTTGGGGATGAGCTGACCGACGACTTTGAAGAGGCTGCGCGCGGCAAGGTCTTCAACACGCATAGGAGGGTTATAGAGCCCCTCACCAGGGCTGCTGGCTGCGAGGTCAGCTACCTGGGAATCATGCCAGACGACGCGGAGCTGGTCAGCCAGAAGCTACGGGAAGCCCTCACCAGCTATGATGTCATACTCACGATAGGCGGCTCGTCAGTAAGCGAGAAGGACGCCACATCACTAGCGCTACGAAGAATAGGCGCAGAGAAGATGGTCCAGGGACTAGCACTACAGCCAGGCAGAGTAGGAGGCTTCGCAATAGTAAACGGAAAACCAATAATCCTACTACCAGGCCTGATAATGTCAACGATTAACGTCTTCCTCTTCCTGGCGTATCCTCTCCTCAAGTATATGCAGGGGCTTGAGCCAACGCCCTATCATGCGCGTCTAAGGGCTAGGCTTGCGGAGGATGTACGTATCTCAAGGTATGTGGATTTCAAGAAGGTTGTCTGGGTTAGGCTTGAGGAGCGAGGTGAGGCTGAGTATTTCTGCTACCCCCAGTTGGGTGAGTCTAGTAGGATGAGCATACCAGTACGCTCCCACGGCTTCATAGTCATCGGCGAGGGTGTGGAGCAGGTGGAGCGCGGCGCTGAGGTGGTGGTTAACCTACCACCAACATAAGATGCGGGGTCGGCTCGGCTCTTCATGCATCACAGCTCAGACTGGGGCGACGGCCTCATCCCCCAGAGACTAGAGAACCACACCCCCAACTGAAATAGTTTCTTTCAACAACGGTAAAGGATAAATCCACCCCCTCCACAACACGCCGTAATCGCCAAGGTATTGTAGAGGAAATACACCGTTATAGTTTTGGGACTTCGCATGGTTCATCTCTATACAAGCATTCCAGAAAACTATAAATCATAAGATTTTTGGGCTGATAGGCGCGGTGCTGAAGGTATGAGCCATCCACGAATACTACTTGCCGAAGAGGAAGAAGAGGAATTCGAGGAAGAGTTTGAGGAGGAGTTCGAGGACTTCGAGGAAGACTTTGAGGAGGAGGAAGAGGAGGAGTTCTGACGGGCGGCTAGTCAATTGGCATGATTAGGATGGGCGTGGCCAGTCGTTTGAGCAGTCGTTGGGTAGTGCTTTTGCTAAGCAGGCCTAATCTACCACGTTTCTTTCGTTGGAGTAGGACTAGCGAGTAGTGGTTTCGGTCAAGTTCTTCAAGAATTCCAGCAACAACATCACGCGCTGCGACGACCTTAAGCGCCACATCATAGCCTTCGTTCATGAGCCAATTCCTCAAACTCTCCAGCTTTTTGTAAGAATCGGCAACAAGATAGCCCACGGTCTCGCGATACGTTGCTGTGGATACTGGAAGCTCTATAACATGAAAAAGAACATACTCACAGTCGCTCCAGGCTAGTAGTCTGAGGGCTCTTATTAAAAGACCTGCATCAGGCTCTAGAACGACGGGCACTAGGACGCGTCGCCTAGTTGAGAAGACTACTCACCCGTCTCAACGCCGTCCTTCTTATACGTGTAGAGGACTATAGAGGTTACGGTGCTCTTCACGCCTGGCATCTTGAGTATCTTATCCTTCAGAAGCTCCCTAAACTGCTCAATGCCTGGGGACATTATTACAGCAACGATGTCAAACTCTCCAGTTACTTCATAGACATCCACGACCTCTGGTATCTTGGTTATCTCGCGCGCCACTTTTTCCAGCGAGTTGGAGTCCACGAATACGTGGAGTATTGCCCTGACTCCTCCCTGCTGAACCACACTACTCACCTGTCCTCTTCAAGACCATTATCTTACCTGGATGCTTCTGCATTATTTTATGTATTGCTGGCTCATGCCCCTTCTCCAGCGTGGCCTTCTCCGTTGAGCGCTTGATGTACGCGAGCATGTCTATCTTGCCCGACTGGAGCTCCTGCTCAACTATCGTGTCAAAATCCCCCACATGGACGCAGTAGGCGGCCTCGTATCCCTTTTCTCTCAGGTTTCGGCATAGCTCAGCCAGGTCTGCCTCAAGATGCTCGCGGTATCTCTGAACCTCCGCTGGGCTTCTCGTCGCCTCATTCCCTATCGCAGCTGGGTCTAGGACGCTTATGAGCCTGACCCTAAAGCGCTTGTCCAAGTGGTGGGTTATCGTCTTCCTCACCACATCCAAGTCGTCGTATGGCCTTATGAGTATTCCTATATCCATCCTATAAGCCATGGGCGCTATCATCTCCCCCTCCTCGTGGCTTAGGAGCTGCTTCCCAGTTAGTCTCCTGCTGATTATGTAGAAGGCTATTCCAACAGCTATCCAGGTGAAGCCGAAGAGCCTGCCGAAGGGGTGTAGGAAGACCACCAGAATCCACAGGATGGTTGTTCCAGCAAGGCCTAGAAGCCCAGCTAGCGGTAGCTCAACCACGTCATCGCCCCGCCTGAACTTAAGCGCGAACGGAATCTTCCAAGGCCTATAAACGTCCTGGTCCCTATTCCTCAGCAGCAACAGGCTATACATGAGGAGCATGTAGCTCAGCAGGGCTCCGAAGTTGTAGATGCTGGCTATGAACGGTATGTCGCCGACGAGCGCTATGAGCAGGCCTATGATGCCGAAGACTGTGAGCGTCCTCGTGGGTGTCCTGTATCGTGGGTGGATTTTATAGAACCATCTTGGGAGCAGGCCGAAACGCCCCATGCTGGCGGCGAGTCTTGAGATTCCTATAACCCCAGTGTTGGACGAGGCGTAGCATAGTATGAAAGCCGCGAACGCCACCAGGGGGGCTAGGTATGCGCCCACTAGGGGGAAAGCCACCACTAGGCGGGCTACTGGATTCTCATACGCGTTGCCCAGCGTCTCCCACTCCAGCACACCCATAGAGAGGACCGCGAAGAGTATGACCGAGAGGAAGACCGCGACCACCGAGAGCTTCGCGGCTCGCGGTATCCAGCGGTGGGGCCGCTTCGTCTCCTCCGCAGCCTGCGCTATGGACTCAATCCCTATGAAGGAAGCCATGGCCAGCGTCAAGCCGTATAGAAAGTTGTTGGTG
>WAQC01000053.1 GCA_015520425.1 Candidatus Pelearchaeum sp.
GAATATCAAATAAATTGCGGCAAATGGCAGCCAGACAATCAGCAGCCTACAGAGGCGCGGAAAACAGCAACCTAATAACAATAGTTCTAGACATCGTTGACGAAGCCTTAGAGCCGTTGGGTGAAACTTCCAAGCGAGTTATTTTCTGGCACCTAGAGAATAGGTATAACGTATCACGACGCGACATACCGCATAAGCCTGAGGAATTCTTGGCAGCCCTCAGGGAAATGTTCGGCGCTGGCGCGAAGATACTTGAGCAGCGTATGATTAATGCGCTCCGCGAGTACCTACGGACAGATGAAGAAATACTAGACCTTGCCTCAGCTCTTAGGAAGCTTATCACCAAGTTTGGCGCTACGGCTTAGAGTTTTGAGAGTGTAGAGATTATCTCGTCGTAGTTAGGCTCTTTTGTAGGGTCGTCGCTCACCCACTTATACCTAATCACTCCCTCGCCATCAAGTACGAACACTGCGCGCTTTGCTGCTGTATATCCTTCAAGACCAGCGAAGTTCTCATGATACACACCATACCTACGAACAACCTCACGCGCATAGTCAGACAACAGTGGGAAGCTGAGACCATTAGCCTCGGCAAAAGCCTTCTGCGTAAACGGGTCATTCACGCTTATACCCAGAACAACGGCATCAAGCTGGTTGAACTTAGCCATATTATCGCGGAACGTGCACATCTCTTTTGTGCATACGGAGGTAAAAGCACCTGGGAAGAAGGCTAGGACAACCTTCTTTCCACGAAACTCGCTCAACGCTCGTGGTTTCCTCTCCTGGTCTACCAAGCTGAAGTCTGGCGCCTTATCACCTACTTCGGGCATCTTCACGCACCAGCCAGTAGCCTTCTCTCAGAGTCTTTAACCATTTCTTACCTACTATGGGGTTGCAGGGTTTTTGACAAACCTTATATATAGCTCGCTGGGAAAGGATTATCGGAGTGTGTTAGTGCCGTGCCGATATACGGTATTGAGTGGATTGTCGTCGGCGTGATTATAGTAGTCCTACTGCTATGGGGTCCTGAAAAGCTACCGAAGATAGCCCGCTCCATAGGCCAGGCGAAGAAAGAGTTTGAGAAAGCATCAAAAGCTTTGGAAGAAGAAACGTCAAGCGTAGTTAAGCCCTCTATAGCATCCACACCATCTGGTAGCGTAGCAGCAACCCAAGCTGGTGACGATAAGCTCCTAGAGGTGGCTAAGTCTCTAGGTATTTCAACAGAGGGTAAGACACGCGACGAGATAGCGCAGGAGATAGTGAGCAGGACACAGCAGCAGAAGCAGGGCTGAAAGAAAGAACATGCCGCTGGGGCCGCTTGAGATAGCTCTACTGGTTATACTATTTATCATATTTTTTAAACCCAAGCTTCTCTCCGACTTCGGCCGTTCTCTGGGTCGGCTTGTTAGGGAGTATCGCGAAAGCGTTAGGGAGGAGAAGCGTAGTAGCGACATATACAGGGTTGCAGATGCTCTAGGGATAGATGTGGAGGACAGAAGCGAAGACGAAATCGTGGAAGAGATTCGGAAGAAGCTTAAATCCACGCAATAAGCATTTGGAGATAGCTGCGTAGGCGGGGCCGATGCAGTCCAAAGATAAAGAGATGCCATTCATAGAGCATATACGCGAGCTTAAGGATAGAGTTAAGGTAATATTTCTAGCCCTCATAATAAGCACGATTTTCTGGCTCGCGTTTCCCGCGGACCTAAACATAGACCCAGTCTCAGGGCTTTACAGGCCGTTCATCTCGGTTGTCATAGAGAAGGTGAAGACCGACATAGCTGGCGACGCAGTTAATCTGATAGCGGGGAGGATGACATCACCCCTGGAGCTATACTTCCTAGGAGCACTCTTCCTAGGCATGATAACCAGCTCACCAATAATCGCGTATGAGATTTACGCCTACATAGACCCCGCTCTCTACCCGCATGAGCGGCGGATAATCTATGGATTCGTCGCGGCGTTTACAGGACTATTTCTAATAGGCGTGGCCTTCGGCTACTTCATAGCAGCACCCCTAGTCTTCAGAACTATGCTTATCTTCTTTGAGTTCACCGAGGCGGAGCCTCTGGTCCTCTTAATGGATTTCTATGCGCTTGTATTTACTACCGTATTATTAATCGGTTTGGTATTCACAGCCCCTGCCGTCTTCGTTGTTCTAGTGCGGTTTGGTGTAGTAAGCACAAGAC
>WAQC01000054.1 GCA_015520425.1 Candidatus Pelearchaeum sp.
GACTACGTTAGCGCGTATCTACTTTCATGATTTCGGTGGTAGGATATTTCTTACTGTTCTTCAGAAGAAGCATTTTGCTAATGCCGTCGCCTCTATACTCTCACATCACCTGTTCCTGACATACAGGGGTGTTGTGGAGGCGCAGATTCCAGCGGATAATCTCAGGACTTTCCACGAGAGGAACCCAGAAGCGACGAAGGTGATTTATTTTGATAACTTGGATTTCCCAGGTGTGGATAAGGTTGCTCTCTACGGCGACTCGCTCAAGACTACTGGGAAGTATGAGGAGTATTTGATGCATGGGAAGATTTGGTATCTCGTCTTCACGGTTCAGGGGAGTAATGCTGTTCTGGGGCTTACTAGGAACTGCGTGGTAACTTCTTTCTCAAGAATATCTGAGGACAAGTTTATGGACTATGTTGTGGAGCATGTTTTTCCGCTTATCAGGTAGCCCGCGCATGAGCCCCAACATAAGCCCTGCTGGCTGATTCGGCCAGCTTCGCGTATATTCTCTCAAGTATGAGCGACGCTAGGGACTCTGCCTTGGTTGGTGTTAGTATGTAGAGCCTTAGCTGAAGCTCCACCTCGTCGCCTCTTATAGACACAACGCGGACATCAGCAGCACGTCCAGCGGCCAGCTCACTCTTAGCAACGTCAGTCCCAACCTTGAGCATTATCAGCTTAACATCACTCAGATTAACACTCCTACCATTAACAACCACATTAACCGTTACCAAGCCTGCGCCAGACTTAGTATAGTTTAGTATCCGCTCCTTGAGGAACATCGTGTTTGGATGATACTCGTAGCGTAGGTCTGGGGTTACTAGGAGCGTATGCACCTCGCCTATTTTCTGGATTTTGTATAGCTGGTTGGAGATGCTTATCACGTCTCCTTCCCTTACTGTTCTGGTCATTCTCAGGATGTCTCCAGCGAGCATGTTTGTTAGTGGTGTGTATAGCAGGGCTATTGCGCCGCCTAGGGTTACGGCCATTATCATCGCCTCTCCAAACGTTAGGTTGAGCGTTGAATAGGCCATTACCGAGCCGACTGTGATTGATGATATTGTTCCGATTAGCTTTACCAGTCCGCTTATCCTGTGTGAGATTATGGCTATTAGTGGTGCCGCTACTTTGCGCACGGCTATTATAGCTAGTGCTGTGAGCGTTATGGCTAGAAGCGGCTCCGCTAAATGTGCTGGCAGCGGTACTGCTTCCACTAGCTCAGGCGGCAGCTCTAAAGCCATCTACGGGGCTTATCCCAGCCCAGCGCATCTTAAATCTTCACAAGACTCGGCTCTGTGAAGATTATTCGGGTATTCTCCACCAGCCTACCCCTGGATGGCCTATACGGACATCCGTATAATGTCCTTGCCCAGCTCTGAGGTTTTTATGAGCTTCGCAGCAGGCGCCTTGGCTTTTTTAATCACGTTATAGCCGCACACGGGGCAGCGTGTCTCAGCCACCTTGGGCATCTTCTCCTTCTCAAACAGCCTACCACACCTCACGCACTGGTATAGAATCTTGCCCTCCATCACGTGCTCGCTCATAACAGCCTCTCTGAAACAGTAGCTACTGCCTGAGCATATAAAGCTATTCCATGCGAAGGGATTCCAGCATTTTGCCGATGAAAAGGCTAATAGCATGATAGACATAGCTAGGTTTTGGATGATTTTCAGGAGTAGAACCGATGCTGGGCGCTTATTGGCGTCTAAGCTTCGTGAAGCTGGGTTAGGTGATGCTGTGGTCTTGGCTATCCCTAGGGGAGGCGTCGTAGTAGGCTACGAGGTGGCTAAAGCCCTAAACGCCCCGCTGGACGTGGTCGTTCCCAGAAAGATAGGCGCGCCATACCAGCCTGAGCTCGCCGTGGGAGCAGTGGCCGAGGACGGCTCGCTGGTGATTGAAGAAAACATAGCCCAGCTAGTTGGTGCGTCTGACGAATACATAAGGGAGGCGGCCGAGATGGAGATACGGGAGATAAAAAGGAGGGTTGAGCGCTACCGCGGCGGTAGGCCGCCCGTTGATATACGCGGCAAGACGGTAATCCTCGTTGATGACGGCTTAGCTACTGGCGCCACCATGCGTGCTGCGATAAAATACGTCCGCGGCCTGGGTGCGCGGAAGATAGTCGTAGCAGTCCCAGTAGCTCCGCCAGAGACCGTCTCAAAGATACGCGCCGAGGTTGATGAGGTGTATTGCCTACAAACCCCCAGCGAGTTCTATGCCATAGGGCAGTTTTACGAGGAGTTTGAGCAGACAAGCGATGAGGAGGTGATAAAACTACTCGCGACCGCAGCAAGGATGGAGGCTGGGACGTAGATGGCCCAGAACCAGAGCATCTTCGCACCATTCACATTCCTGGGAATCCTGCTCATAATACTGGGCATAATACTCGTAGCCCTCCCCATACTCTCGCGCATGTTTGAGAGGCTTGACAAGATTCACCCACTGTTGATATGGGGTACGCGGGTTGACGGCTTCTTCATAGGCACGTCGCCCATACTCATAATAGCGCTGCTCCTCATCTATCTCATACTCCTGGCATTGAGGAGTTGAGCGGAACAGCAACAATTAGGAGAGCGGCGTTGAACGACCTGCTGGCAGTATATAATATTGAGCGGCAGTCCTTCAACCATCCTTACGGTCTTGTTGTATTCCTAACCCTACTAACCAGTCCCAGCTCGTTGTTCCTAGTAGCTGAGGATGCGGGTAAAGTCGTGGGATATGCGGTGGCTAGGGTTGATGAGGGGAGCGCGTTACTCCTCTCCATAGCGGTTCATCCCCAGCACAGGAGGCGCGGCATAGGCGCTTTACTGCTACGCAGCATAATTAGACAGCTCCCAGAGGAGGTGGAGTATCTAGACCTACAGGTAGCAGTCTCAAACCGCGTTGCGATAAGTTTCTATGAGAAGCATGGCTTTGAGAAGATAAGGATTATACCCAGATACTATAAGGATGGGGAAGACGCCTACCTAATGAGGCTGGCTCTCACTTCTTAGCTATTACGGCGCGGGCGGCCTCCTCCAGAAGCTTACGGCCCTTCGCCGTAACTGTACGGCCCTTCTTATCAGCCTTCGTAACTAGGTTGGCATTCTCCAGTTGTTGTAGGACTTTCCTTATTATTGCTCCGCTCCCAGGAGCGAAGTGCGGTGGGTGCTGGTTGGCCCTGTGCCTGCCGCCGTACATCTTACGCAGCCGCGAGACACCCAGCGGGCCCTTAACGTAGAGCTTACGCAGCACCGCCGCAGCCCGTATATACCACCAGTCGGGGTTGGTGGGCGGCCTCTCCTTATGCACGCCAGTCTTTACGAACATCGCCCATGCTGGGGGCTTTACCAGCTGGTTTGTCTTGAGATACTCCGCTACCCTCTCTATGAGCTTCTGCGCATCTGCCCGCATTACTGTAAGCGACATACTCCATCGCCGCTTGAGCTTCCTTCCTCTCCCCGCCTCCCTATAAAGCAATAATTTATAGGCTTCTCACCTAGGAGGCGTAGAAGCGCCTCGTGTGGCCGCATACCTTGCAGCGAACAACCACATGCGTCCCGCGGTTCTGCCTTACGCGTACTGAGAATGTTTGTGAGCCTATGAATGGTGTGCCGCACTTACGGCAAAAACGGCGCTTCAACTTGATGGGGAGCCTTAGCCTTACTTTCTGGGCTAGGCGCTGCGCCTGCCTCACCGCCCTTACAGCGTACTCTGGGTATTCTGGATATATCTCAAACGCGAAGTCTATCGCCCTCCTTATCCTCTGGAGAGCGAATGCCCTCAGTGCTCTTTTACTAGGCCTGCGCAGGTCGCTTCACCCCCTACCGTAGAGCCTTCTCTCAAGGCTTAGCAACCTCTGTAATGCGTCCTTCTTCTCGCGCGCATCAATCTCAGAGGCCTCAACAGCCTCGCGGAGAAAGCCTATAACCTTATCCATCCTCCGCCTCTCAACAGGATAAGGAACACCATCCTTACCACCGTGAGCGAAGCTATACTTCACGGGGTCGCGCCAATCTACTTCGGCGCCGTAGATTATGCTAGCTACTAGCGCCAGCGCCCTTATTGTTGCTGGCCCCATACCCCTCACATCCACCAGCTCCTCATAGTTGGTGGGCTGCACATCGTATGCTCTCCTCACAGCGTCCCAGTCTATCCTCCGCGGCATGACTAGATGCGCTGGCGGCTTTATCTGCTCGTCTTTTGATGATGTAAAAGCTGTTAGCGTCTCCTGCTTTGATGATGCTACGTTTATGAGCCTTATGAGCTTCTGGGGGCTTTCCCTAACTATGTCCAGCGAGACGCGGCGCGCCTCCTCACTCTCCCTGGATGTCATGTTAATCACCCGCTCCTCAACCCTGTCTCCAACAAGCCCGCTATGAGGCTCAACCACGAAGCTCCCCACATCCTCCCATAGCCAGTGGTATCTCCGCGCATAGCCGTTGGCATCGTTCATGCCCTGCTGGATTACAGCCCACTCCCCAGAGGAGGTATATGCTATTATGTGGTGGTATATGCTGTACCCATCTTGGAGGACAGCGTTATCCACCTTGGCGGCTAGCCTGCTCGCCCTATACAGCTTCTCAGCGGTAGTCTCGTTCAGTTGGGCTGAGCTTAGCTGCTCCTGAACAGTCCTGCTCATCCTACCCTTACCACCAGCAAGCGCTACGCCGTGCTCCTCAAGGCTCAGCGCCTCGCGGAGAGAGCCTGTAACGACTGTGGTAAGCCCGCTTGAGTGCCAGTCAAAGCCCAGCACACAGCCGAATGACTGAAACCAGAAGGGGTCGCCTAGGCGGCGTAAGACTTCCCGCTCACCATAGTCATCAACTATAACACGTACTATGGCAGACGCTAGGTGCTTCATCCTACGGACAAGCCAAGAGGGCGCGTGGCCCTCGTGGAGTGGGAGGTCAGCCGTACCAGTTATCCGCATCCAGATATTATTCGGCCCAGTCGGATTAATGGTTATCGGCTGCCTTTTATGGCCTAGCCTCAGGTAGGCGTGTTGGACAAGCTTATCCTTGTCTTGGTTGAGGCTGCTCTTGAGCTTGTGCCGCGCGAGTGTTGGCGGCATCCAGCCGTAGCTAAATACGCTAGGCAGCGTGGGAAGAAGCCTGGCGAGGTGTTGCTGGACAGGTCTTACCACCACGCAGCCATGAAGAGCCTGCCACAAGCCCATAAGCGCGGCAGGCCAGACATAGCGCACTTCTCCCTGCTTGAGGCGCTGGGCTCCCCCCTCAATAAACGCGGGCTCCTCAACGTGTATATCTCCACGCTGGACGGATACTTGATAGACGTGAAGCCCTGGGTTAGGCTTCCACGTGTCTATGAGCGGTTTAAGGGGCTTATTGAGCAGCTATACCAACTCGGCGAGATAAGGTCTGAAGACGGCGACGTGTTGCTCGCTATTAGACGCGCATCCATCCAGCAGTTGGTTAGCGAGCTTTCTCCGACGAGGATTTACCTGCTGAGCGAGGATGGGGAGTATAGAAACGTTAGGGAGCTTGGCCTGGAGATAACATCAACGCAGAAGCCTATGGTCTTGATAGGCGGCTTCCCACACGGCGAGTTCTCCAGAGATACGGAGAGGCTGGCTGACATGAGGATAAGGATACACGACACCCCCCTTGAGGCCTGGATAACTGTATCAAGAACGTTATGCAGCGTGGAGACTGCGATGATTGGGAAAGAAATATGAGGTGGGATTACGTAGTTAGTTGTGTGGTGTTGTTATTATGCCTCAGCCTTTGAGGAGAAAACCCCGCGATAAGGGATTGCTGGCGGAGGAGTATGAGTATGTTGAGGATTTTGGGGAGCAGGTGAGGCGGGCGCGCGAGAAGATGGGCCTCTCACAGGAAGAGCTGGCCGCGCTCGTCAAGGAGAAGGCGACCGTGATTAGGAAGATAGAGCAGGGCGTCTTCCATCCTCCAATAGAGCTGGCGCGCAGACTTGAGAAAGCTCTCAAGATAACAATAGTCCAGGAAGCCCCAGAGGAATACACCACAAGCCTACCCAAAACCCCAAAGCCCCAGCAGACAGGATACACCCTTGAGGATGTTCTGAAGAAGAAGGGCGGCCAAACTGTATAGCTTCTAGAGCGTTGGAGGTAGGCTCAAGATTTAAACGATGCCTGGCCATTCTCCATGCTAGAGGTGGCAGGCGAGCGGGTGAAGGTTGCCGTAGTACAGCGTATGCTCAGCAAAAGCGAGTATAACCTAGATGAGTTGAAGGAGCTCTGCAAGACAGCGGGCTACGAGCCTGTCTATTCACTAACCCAGGTGAGGCACCCGCATCCCAGATACCACATAGGCCCTGGGAAGGTTGAGGAGCTTAGAAAGGCTGTGAAGAACCTGGGTATTCAGAAGGTTATTTTTGAGAATGAGATAAAGCCTGTCCAGGAGTATAACCTGGCTAAGAGCCTTGGGGTGCCTGTGATAAGCCGCACACAGCTCATCCTTGAGATATTCACGCAGCACGCAGCATCAACCGAGGCTAAGCTCCAGATTAAGCTTGCCGAGCTGAAGTACGAGCTCTCCAGGGCTAAGGAGAAGGTTAGGCTGGCCAAGAAGGGCGAGCAGCCAGGCTTTCACGGCTTGGGAGCCTATGAGGCGGACATCTACTACGATGAGGTCAGCAGGAGGATATCCACGATAGTTGATAAGCTGGAGGACATCAAGAGGAGGCGGAACCTCTTCAGGAGGAGGAGAGCAGAGCATGGAATACCAGCTGTATCCCTGACGGGCTATACCAACGCTGGGAAATCAACGCTCTTTAACCTGCTCACCCGCGAGTCCGTGCCAGTAAGCCCGCAGCTCTTCACAACACTATCCACAACAACTAGGATAGTGCGTGTAGCTGGGAAGAAGGCGTATCTCTCAGACACGGTAGGATTCATCAAAAACCTACCCCCACTGCTGGTTGACGCGTTCAACTCAACCCTAAGCGAGCTCATCTACGCAGACCTCATACTCCTAGTGGTTGAC
>WAQC01000055.1 GCA_015520425.1 Candidatus Pelearchaeum sp.
CACACGCTCCTCGGGCCTTGAATAGCCGTACATGGCTTTGTGTTTCTCGTGGAAGGCTGATACTAGGCTTCTTAGGCCTGCGCGTGTTATCTCTCTGGGAGCTGGAACTAAAAGCTCGTATCCCTGGCCGAGGTAGCGCATGTCAACGACTCGCGAGAGTATTATCGCCTCGCGTTTGAAGCCTTTCTCCTCAAGTTGATGTAGCACCATGCTCTCCAACTCCCTGAAGGCATTCTCAAGCTCGGCGTGGCTATCCTCATCCAAGACAGCTAGGTGAGCAGATACGTAGTCGTATCGGAAGTCGGTGAAGACCAGCCCATAGGCGGAGAAGAGGCCAGGCGAGGATGGGATTACTATGTGCGGTATGTTCAGCTCCTCTGCCAGCTCCGCTGCGTGCATAGGCCCAGCGCCGCCGAATGCTATCATGGCGAAGCGGGAGGGGTCTAGGCCGCGCTCAACGCTCACCAGCCTCACTGCGCGCGCCATATGAAGGTTGAGGATTCTTAGTGAAGCAGCTGCAAGCTCGGCAACCTCCATCCCAAGGCCATCAGCGACCCTAGCTAATGCGCGTTCAGCCAGGTCTCTCCGAAGCATTAGACCACCGTCCAATAGCTTCTCGCCAAGTCTTCCCAAGACTAGGTTAGCATCAGTTATTGTCGGCTCTTCCCCGCCAGCACCATAGCATGCTGGGCCTGGCGATGCTCCAGCGCTTATCGGCCCGACCTCAAGCCCACCCGCAGGTGTAGTCCAGATTATAGTTCCTCCCCCAGCGCTCACTTCGGCTAGGTCTATCGCTGGCGTCCTAACTGGGTAGCCGCTGCCCTTGATTAGCCTTCCTGCGTGGGCTTTCCCGCCCAGCTCTATCTCGGTTAAGACCTGCGGCTCGTGGCCTACTACTGCGCTGGCCTTCGCGGTTGTCCCGCCCATGTCAAAGCTTAGAACCTGGCCAAGGCCGAGAACCCTTGAGAGAACAGCAGCACCAACCACACCAGCGGCTGGTCCAGACTCCACCGCAGCTACAGGCCGTTTAACAGCCTCATTAACATCCAACAACCCGCCAGAAGAAGAGACTACGTAAATAGGCGCAGAGACGCTGAGGCGACGGAGCTCTTGTTGCAGCTTCTCCATATACTTGGAGACTACTGGCATGAGTATCGCATTAACTACGGTGGTGCTGCAACGCTCATACTCGCGATGCTCTCTATCCACTTCGTATGAAGCGCATACATACACGCCCAACTCTCTACTAACCGCTTCGCGAGCTACCCGCTCATGCTCAGGGTTTCTGTAGGAGTTCAGGAAGCATATAGCGACGGTCTCCACGCTATGCCTCCCAGCCTCCAGTATAGCGTTGTTTAGCGAGTTTTGGTCAATAGGCTTAACAACATTACCAAACGCGTCTATGCGCTCCGCAACCTCTAAGCGCAGGTTCCTAGGTATCAGGGGCTCTGGCCGCTCAAAGAAGACGTTGTATAGCTCTGGCCTGTTCTGGCGGCCAATCTCAAGAACATCGCGCATTCCCTCAGTGGTTATAAGCGCGGCGCGCGGGAGGCTCAGCCTAAGCTGGCCTCGGAAGAGGTTAGTTCCCACGGTTCCTACATGAAGAAAGACCGAAACATCCTCGGCTTTTACGCCCTTAGATAGAAGAGCCTCTAAAGCCCTGATAACGCCAACCTCAGGCTGTTCAGGAGTTGATGAAACCTTTAGAACAATAAACTCGCGGCTACGCTCATCATACGCCACCAAGTCTGTGAAGGTTCCACCCACATCAACAGCAACTCTAATGGACATGAACTAGAGAAGAACTAGAACAAACCCAACTCATAGATGTTTATTCTCCTTGAATATCAAGCACTTAATAACCGCAGGCAGAGCTAGGGCTTTGGAAGGGCAGGGGTTGCGTAGCCAGCTTGCCGTTTCGTCGCTCATAGTCTTCGGCGTAATACTCGTAGCATTCAGCCTCTTTAGATTCCCGTACACCGTAACAGAGAACGAGACCGTAGTAATACAGACTTCAACAACCACCACAATACTACAGCCATACACCTACACGACCACAATAGAGCTAATAGAGCAACGGCCAACCACCACAACTATAACAACGACTATAACAGCCAAGAATCTGATAACCGCCACTACCCTAACTACGTTATCTTCAACGCTCTTCTCAAGCTCCGAGGCTGTAGCGAGCTCAGCGACTCCTCTCGTAATAGGGCCATTCGCTGTAGATGCTGGTCGTGAGCTACATGTGAGGTGGCGGGCAGAGGCGCTGGTCTCGCTCTACCTGCTTAACTACTCGCAGCTTCCTTTGGAGGGGAAGCCGCAGGACTGGCTTGCAGCAGCCACAGGCAGCGGGGGAGAGATAACACTACAAACAGAGCAAGAATCCTCAATCTACCTCCTCATATACGGCGGCAACACCATAACCAAAATCAACGAACTAAGCATACACCTAACATGGATAGAAAACACCACAACAATACAGACATCAACAGAGAGAAAACCAACAACAATAACAAAACCAACAACACAGACAACAACACTATACACGGAAAAACAGGTAACAACCACATTAACAGAAACCTCTAAGAAATTCTATACAACCACCACAGCGATAACGGTTACAGAGACCCGCTACTCAAGCCTAAACTTCACAATAGTGATGGGCTCGTTCCTGATATTCGCTGGCATTATGTTCATGCTGATACTGAGCCGACGGTTAGCGCAGGGTGAGGGTGTGTTTGAGGGCTAAATAGTAGTTATATTTATATATTAGTAGAATATTACTACTATATGGCACGCTCAAAAATAACACGAAACTACCAGATAACAATACCAGCAGAGTTCAGAGAAACACTTGGAATAAAGGAAGGCGATACGGTGGATATTCTTCTGGAAGGAGATAGGCTAGTCATAATGCCATTAAAGAGAGAAAGAATCACGTTCAAGGCTGGTAGGAAATTCACTATTGAAGAACTGGAGAAAGAGGTGGAGAAAGCCTTTGAAGAAGCTACTCGTTGACACCAATGTATTAATCTATGAGAGCTTTGAAGATTCAGAGCATCACAAAGAAGCAACCAATATAATTTACGGGTCAGGTGAGATAATAATACCGAATCTAGTCATGCATGAATATGTATGGATACTAACACGGTTATTCAAAGTGGAATATAATAATATAGCCCGAAAGCTGGAGCAATTAAGTAATGAACAGAATATTTCATTTTTATGTGAAGAGCCAACAGATATAGCAGGTGCTCTTAGAATGGCCTACGAGGATAAGATTCCACAACATGACATAAACGATTACATCATACTCGCCCTAGCCATGAGGACAAAATCTCAATTAGCAACATATGATAATAGATTACGGTCAGCCGCCATTAGACGTGGAGTGGGCATTATACCGCTATAGTTCTTAGCCTTGGGTGATTCTTATTAACTGGTTGGTGTGTTTATTTTTGTTGGTGGGGCTTGGTGGAGCAGACGCAGCAGAGGCGCATCAGGATTCTTGTTGCCAAGCCTGGGCTTGACGGCCACGATAGGGGAGCTCTTGTCCTAGTGCGGGCATTCAGAGACGCGGGAATGGAGGTGATATACACAGGCCTCTTCGCAACCCCTGAGCAGATAGCCCAAACAGCCGTTGACGAAGATGTGGATGTGGTAGCGCTGAGCCACCTGAACGCCGCACACATGACGCTCTTCCCAAAGGTAGTAGAGGAGCTAAAGAAACGCGGAGGCGAGAACATAATCGTGGTAGGAGGAGGTATAATACCACCCGAAGACGCAGAGATACTAGAGAAGAAATACGGCATAACAGGAAACTTCGGCCCAGGAACACCACTCAAAACAATCATAGACCACATAATGGAGCGCGTAAAACGCGAAAGATGGGGAATAAAGGAATAAAATACCCAACCCCCTTCATCCGTTATGGGATAGCGCCGGGGGGCGGATTCGAACCGCCGACCAACGGGTCGCTGCGGGAGGAGCTTCAGGGTGGTGGGTTAGTGTTATATGCTGTGTTAGCTAGGTCTCCTTAACAGCCCGCTGCTCTACCGAGCTGAGCTACCCCGGCTTGGCGTTATTTTTCCTGTCTGATTAATTAACCTTAGCGGCGGGCGGACTTCTTGGCCGCTGCTAGTATTTTCTCTGCTCTTTTCCTGTTGGCGGCTAGGTGTAGGTGCGTGTATTGGGCTTGGGTTTTGTGTAGTATCCAGCCATCCATTCCATTTACTATCCCCTTACCCCGTATCATCTTATAAGCGAACCTCGCATCTTTTGGGATATTCTCTATAGCTGAGAAGTGGAATTCATGACCTTTTATCTTCTCGTCAATTTCTGATACTAGGTTATCTCTTATGGTGTTGGCTAGAGTATAGTTCAGCGTGAGCTGTCTGGTCATGCGTGTCTCAGCATCTAAAACCCCGACCATCCTATACTTGTTATCATCAAAGTCTATTATCATGCGTGTAAGATACATTAAGCCGCCGCATTCGCAGTAGGTAGGCATCTCATCCTCAACAGCCTTCTTCAAAGCGTTAATCATACCCCAGTTCTCTGAAAGCTGTTTAGCAAAGTTCTCTGGAAACCCGCCTCCTATGTATATGAATGCGGCGCCTTCAGGGAGGGTGTTGTCGTGGAGTGGGCTGAAGAAAACCAGTCTAGCTCCCAGCTCTTCTAGAAGCATTAGAGCATCCCAGTAGTAGAAGTTGAATGCCTCATCATACGCCACAGCTATACATGGTCGTTCTTCATCATCGGCTATCTTTTCTCTCTCAAAGCTTACGCTGGATAGACGCGGCGCCTTTCCTGCTATTTCCAAAACTGTGTCAAGGTCTATGTGCTTCTTAACAAACCGTGAGATGGCCTCAAGTTTTTCTTGGATTTCTCCGCGTTCATGCGTCGGTATTAAGCCTAGATGCCTCTCTGGTAATGCTATGTCTGGGTTATAAGGTATAGCTCCTACTATTCGTGTTTTGGTGAAGCGTTCAATTGCGTCGCCGCACATTTTTGCATGTGCTTCTCCTGCTATCTTGTTGAGTATTACTCCTTCTATCCTAAGTCCTTTGTCAAGTGCTTTGGCGCCTTTGACTATTGCTGCCGCGCTTCCAGCCATACGCGATGCATCAATAACAAGCAGTATGGGAGCTTTGAGGAGTCGTGCAATCTCGGCGGTGCTTGCAGTTTGGCTTCTTCCGCTTATCCCATCAAAGAGCCCCATAACCCCTTCAATTATAGCAACATCAGCACCAAGCATAACACGCTTAAACAGGCTGACAACCTTGCTTTTACTCAATAACCATGTATCTAGGTTTCTGGATGGTCTGCCTGTTGCTGCTGTGTGGTAGCTGGGGTCTATGAAGTCTGGCCCGACCTTAAAGCCCTGCACGTTGAGGCCGCGTCTTCTCAGGGCGGCCATCAGGCCTGCCGCTATGGTTGTCTTGCCTACGCCGCTCTCTATCCCTGCTACGACCACGCGGGGCGCTCTTATATTGGATATGCGCCACACACCCGACAGTAGTTCGCCCCTTCTCTAAGATGAGTCATACAGTCTGGGCATGTCTTCTCGCCCTCGCCCATTCTACGTGGAACGCCCACAACCTGCCTGAACACGCGATAGTAAAGCAGGCCCTCGCGGCTCCTTATTACAACACCGTCATCTTCAAAGAACCGCATCTTCATAGCCTCGTACTCCTCGTCAGTTATGAGTGATGTAATCTCTGAGAGGACTTCATTCACGCCTGAGCCAGCGCCTATATGGAGTTTAGAGCGCCAGAGAAGACGGCTAGGGAGTATGCCCTCGTAAGCCTTCCTAAGTATCCATTTACCCCACACTATGCCCCGCTCCTCACGCACCTTAAGGCTGCTGTCAATCTGCATAGCCATGTTCATGAACTGCTCATCCAGGTAAGGTAGTCTAGCGTTAATTCCAAGTGACGCGGCTAGAGGTCTGGAGGAGAAGCTCATGACCTTCCAAGTTCTCTGGAGGGCTTGTTCAAGCTCGTCTCGCGAGAGCTTGTAGTAGAATGTGTAGCCTGCGAAGAGCTCGTCGCCGCCGTCTCCAGTCATAACAGCATCAAACCCACGTTGCTTAGCCTCTATCAACCCAAGATAAGCAGCTACGCTACCATTAATCTCCATGGGGTCATAGCTCTTAACAACCCTGATTACGTCAGGCAAAACTCGTAGTATTTCATCTTCAGTCGGCGTAACTACTACGTGCTTAATCCCGTACTGAGATGCTACGGCCTTCGCATACTCTAGGTCCTCATGAACTCTCCCCGCAGCTACGGTTATGCCAGTGAGGCTGGTATAACGTGAAGCAACCGCAGCTAGGATTGAGGTATCCAAACCACCTGAGAGGAGGATGCAATCCGCTAGGTTCCGCTTAACAGCCAAGTCCAACAAGTTACGTAAGTTAATGCAAATAGGCTCAATATCCTCCTGCGCTACCTCTCCTACACCGCTTCCCTCCACGCGGAGCCGCATCTCCTGCTCATCTAATAAAAATTTGGTTAGAATTACGTGATGGTATTTTGGATTTAGAGGTTTTGTAAAGGGTGTTTTGTTGGTGTTTGATTAAGGTTTATAAATAATTGGATGGATTATCCATCCAATTATTCACGGGGGTCAAAATGACAAACACACCACAATCCATAAAAAAGTCAGCCATACTAGCTGTGTTTGGTCTTATCGTAGGCTTAGTGCTGGGCCTAGCTATCGGGGCGCCGCTTGTTCAACAAGCTGAAACTGCCACGATCGTTACGACGGCCTACCAGACGGTAGAGAAAACCGCAACTATCACGGAGACTATGGAGAAAACCACCACGCTCACAGAAACGCGCGTAACAACTGTCACGGAGACTGTTGAGCTTTCGGAGAAACGTCAGCTCCCGCCGCTTAAACTGGAGATAAAATACGCGAAGCTTTTTGATGTTACGTTCTATGATGGCTATAAGGTTGTGCGCGACGCGCTTAATAGGACACTTATCTTGGTGCCGCGTGGTGCCGAGCCGCCGCAGAGTGTGGATGGGGTAGTAATCTACACACCAGTGGAGCGAGTAGTTCTTCTCAGCGCAACACACGTTGCTCTACTAGAAAGGTTGAAAGAACTCAAACCCGACATACTGGATAGTGTAGTCGGTATAGCTTGGGGAGGAAGTTATGAGTGGTATTTCCAAGATGTGAAGAAAGCTCTTGAAGAGGGAACTATAAAGGATGTGGGTGCGGCGTGGTCGCCTAACCTTGAGGAGATAGTAGCCCTCAAACCCGACCTAATGATAATCTACACGTTCCCAGGGGATACTCTGCCTGAGAAGCTTGATGAGCTGGGCATACCATACGCGGTTAATAATGAATGGCTGGAGAATCATCCACTGGGAAGATTTGAATGGATTAAATTCATAGCAACATTCTATGACTTAGATTATGAGGCCGCGCAGATATTCAAAAATGTTGAAGACGTGGTAAAAGAGTTAAGAGAGCAGGTTAGTGGGTCAGCCTCGCCCCGTGTTGCGTGGTTCAGCGTGTATAAGGGAACAATATATGCGAGTGGTGGCCGCTCATATATTGCTGTAGCCCTAAAAGAGCTGGGCGCAGACTACATTTTCAGCGACACAACAGCAACAGGCAGCATAAGGCCAACTATGGAGGAGCTAGTATCACGCGCAGCAGATGCGGATGTAATAGTATATTCCTCATACATAGCAAGTATTGAAGACCTTCTAAAGGAGGTGCCTGGTTTGGCTGATTCAAAGGCGGTGAAGGAAGGACGCGTCTATATCTTCTCCGAGACCTATTACCAGCTTGGCTTTGCCTATACCGAAGAATGGTATCGTGACCTAGCTGCCATACTATATCCTGAGCTTTTCCCAGACTACGAGCCGCAATTCTTCATAAGGCTTGCCAGCGGTGGGTGATGTGGCCGCGCAGCCACGTATCTTAATGGTCTTTACAACATTCTTACTAGCCCAGCCCCTTATCATCTTATTCTCAATCTCCATCGGTAGTTTGGCAATTCCCTTCACTAGTGTTATTGATGTGCTGGTTGGCGGCTTTAGAGGAGATGATGTAGCCTCAACCGTGATATGGAATATACGGCTTCCACGTACTATAACAGCCGCCCTAGGAGGCGCTGGCCTAGCCGTCGCAGGCGTTATGCTGCAGGTATTCTTCCGCAACCCGCTGGCAGACCCCTACATACTTGGAATAGCTTCAGGCTCTTCGCTCTTCGTAGCATTAGCCATACTCGCTGGCTTCACCTTCGGCATGGTAGCATCTCCATACGACCCATATTTCCTCTTCACCGCCAGCTTCCTAGGCGCTGCTGCTGTGTCAGCGCTGATAATAATGCTTTCAAGTGTTATCAGGAGTATAACCACCCTCCTAGTGGCTGGCCTTATGATAAGCTATCTGGCGTCTGCGCTAACTAGCATACTGCAATATCTGGCTGATATAGAGCGTGTGCGCGCGTTCGTCTTCTGGGTGTTGGGGAGTTTTGCGGGGGCTAAGTGGATACATATAACGCCTATGACTGTAGCTATTATCGCAGGGGTTGTGGCGTCTCTATTCTTGGCAAAACCGTTTAACGCGTTATTATTGAGCGATGACTATGCTAGGAGCCTGGGGGTGCGAATAAGGCTTGTGAGGCTGTCCGCAATAGCCATCACCGCTTTACTCACATCAAGCGTAACTGTTGTAGCAGGCCCCATAGGATTCGTGGGGCTCGCTGTTCCCTACCTAGCTAGGCTAGCTATCCAGAGCTCGGATAACAGGCTACTCATACCTCTCTCAGCCCTCCTAGGCTCAACAGTAACAGTAGCCGCAGACATGGCCGCGCGTACATTACTCGCTCCCATAGAACTACCCGTAAGCGCAATCACAGCGCTCTTCGGTGTTCCAATAGTAATCATGCTTCTAATTAGGAGGGGGTCTCTATAATGATGCTAAAAACCGATAAAATAGTGAGCCATCATACAGAAACTATTAGAGAATATAGGAATAGCGCTATAAGAAGTCATAAACTGACAGTCGGCTATCCTAAGCGTATAGTAGTGAGCGATGTAGAGCTGGAGATTCTTCCTGGAGAGTTTATCGCCGTCATAGGCCCAAATGCTTCGGGAAAATCAACCCTGTTGAAAACACTGGCTGGTCTGCTGAAGCCGTTAGGCGGTGTGGTCTATCTGAATGGAAGGGAGATAACCACTTGGAGCCTGCGCGAGCTGGCCACGAAGCTTGGAGTTGTCTTAACAGAGCGGGTAAACCCAGGCCTTATGACCGCTTTTGAGGTAGTAGCGCTGGGGAGATACTCATACACAGGAGTCTTAGCGCGGCTTACCAGGAGCGATAGGGAGATAGTTCTTAAAGCTCTGGAGAGCGTGGGAGCGCGGCATTTGGCTCATCGTAGTTTTAATGAGCTTAGCGATGGTGAAAAGCAGAAGATAATGATAGCACGCGCACTTGCCCAAGAGCCGCAACTAATAATACTTGACGAGCCTACCACACACCTAGATGCGCGAAATAAGATAGAGATTCTACTGCTATTGCGGCGTTTGGCACGTGAGAAAGCGATAACGGTTATGGTATCGCTCCATGAAGTAGAACTAGCTCTCAGGCTAGCCGACAAGCTGGTTATAGTAAGTGATGGACGCGCGAGGGTCTTTAACAATCCAGAAGAATTCATCACAGGGGCAGGAGTTGAGACGCTTTACTCTATGAATGACGGCATAAGCTTTGATGATGTAGCATATACGGTTGAGGTTCATGACGAGCCTAAGCGTAATGTCTCTGTCTTCGTTATAGCGGGAGCAGGTAAGGGCGCTCTCGTGTATCGTCTCTTAAAACGGCTGGGATACACGATAAGAACAGGAATACTACACGAAAACGACATAGACTATCACATCGCGTCCAAGCTGCGTGCTGATATAATATCAGAAAAACCCTATCAACCAATAACAGACAATACATACCTAAAGGCTCTTCACATGGCTACCAACTCTCACATAATTATAGACGCATCACCACCAATAGGCGTGCTAAACTCTAAAAACCTAGAACTCGTCAAAGAATTACGGCGAAGACATAAGAGAATAGTGAAGGTTGTCAAAGAAGATGATACTCTAGACGACTACGGTGAGGTACGTTGCACTTTGTCTATTCTTCCAAGGATTTTGGAAGAATTCACTAAGTAGGTGGTTATATGTTTTCATGTTCAAATAAGGGGTTAAATGTTGAGGAGCTTCGTATTGTTTCAACAGTCCCCAGCGCTACCGAGACTGTATGCGCTTTGGGGCTTATAGACTCGCTGGTCGGCGTTACCTATGGGTGTGATTTTCCTCCAGAGGTGCGCAGTAAGCCGACTGTGGTGGAGAGCACAATGCCTAAAGGGCTTACTATGCGCGAAATACACGAGCTTGTGAGCAAAGCTAAACAACAAGGCAGAAACTACTTCAGGGTTAGGTTTGACCTGCTTGCCGAGCTTAAGCCCAACTTGCTAATTTACCAAGGAGTATGCGATGTCTGTTCCGTTCAACAGAAGCAGGTTCATAATACGTTCAACGTTAATATGCCTATCTTCAGCACGTTATCACTACACGCAGAGAATGTGGCGGGAATTCTTGATGACATTCGGCGTGTTGGCAGGGCTACCGCAAAAGCTGTTGAAGCGGCGTCGCTTGTTAGAAAACTCTCTATGAGGATGAATGAGCTTAACACTATGGTAGCTATGAAGAATAGGCGACCGCGTGTTTTGCTGATGGAGTGGCTAGACCCGCCGATAGTAGGTGGCCACTGGGCTCCTGAGCTGGTTAATCTAGCGGGCGGCTATCCAATCTTGGCCGAGAGCGGCAAACCCTCTCACACAGTTAGCTGGAATGAAATAATTAGGGAAGACCCAGACATCATAGTTGCTGTTCCCTGCGGCTACACAGTTCCTGAAACTCTAAGGGAGATGCGCAGAATATCCCCACCTGAAGACTGGTGGAGACTTAAAGCCGTGAGAGAAGAGCAGGTATGGGTTGCCGACGCTAGGTCTTACTTCTCAAGGCCAGGGCCACGCTTCATACATGGGCTTGAGATACTTATGGAGCTTCTATGGGATATGCAGGCATATAGCGACAGTGCTGGTGTTGAGCCACACGCCTTAGCCGAGCCTTGGCTTAGATAACCTAAACAACCAGCTGGGGTAGCTCAAACTTCTCCAGCCCCATACGTTTGTCAAGCGCGGCCTTCACGAAGCCTAGATAAGCAGGCTCAGGCCTATTGGGCCTTGAGAGGTACTCTGGATGGAACTGCGTCGCTAAGAAATAGAACCTTGATGGCAACTCTATTATCTCTACACGCCTTCCATCTGGCGAGAGGCCTGAGAAGACCAGGCCATGCCTTTGTAGCGTCTCCCAGTAGTTGTGGTTTATCTCATATCTATGGCGGTGGCGTTCGTAGATTAGTGTGCTTCCGTATAGCCTGTGGGCTAGCGTCCCTTCTTTGATATGGATTGGGAGAGCGCCGAGACGCATGGTTCCGCCTTTTTCGTCAATCATCTTCTGCTCAGGCAGGAGGTCTATCACGGGGTCTGGGGTTTCTGGCTCTATCTCCGTAGAGCAAGCCCTCTCTATGCCGCATACATTACGGGCGAACTCTATAACAGCCATCTGCATACCAAAGCATATACCCAAGAAGGGTATGTCATGCTCGCGCGCATACCTTATACACTCTATCTTCCCCTCAGTTCCTCTCTTGCCAAATCCTCCTGGAACTAGTATTCCATCATACTCGGAGAGCATCCTCAGCTTTTCGGGTTCCTTCTCTATATCTTCCGTCTCTACCCACCCTATCTCAACGCGTGCGCCTAGGTTAACTCCAGCGTGGATGAGCGCCTCTTTAACGCTTACATAAGCGTCTGTCAGCTTCGTGTATTTCCCGCAAACAGCTATGCGCACATTCTTATCGGTCTTCTTAAAGAGATTAACGACGCGTTTCCACTCGCCCCACTCAGGTCTTGGGTTGCCGATTCTGAGCCGCTCAACTATGTAATCCCCCATACCCTGCTCCTCAAGAATCAACGGAACCTCATACACGCATTCAACGTCATATGAGCAGAAGACGGCGCTCTCTGGGAGCGTTCCAAAGAGAGCTATCTTACGTTTTGAGGAGTCGTCTATCTTCTGCTCGCTCCTAGCTACTATGATGTCTGGCTGTATTCCAATCCGTCTAAGCTCGTTAACCGAATGCTGTAGCGCCTTTGTCTTGAATTCTCCAGTGCTCTTAAGTCTAGGTACTAGGGCTACGTGTATGAAGAGCGTGTTATCGTATCCCTCCTCCAGCCGCATTTGCCTAACAGCCTCAAGGAATGGCTGGCCCTCAATGTCCCCAGCCGTGCCGCCTATCTCCACCACAACAACATCAACACCAGACTCCCCCACAAGCCTAACCCTACGCTTAATCTCATCCGTAACATGCGGAACAATCTGGACACACTGACCAAGATAATCACCACGCCGCTCACGTGCTATAACCTCACTATACACCTGCCCAGTAGTTATGTTATGCATCCTAGAGGTCTTTATGTCCAGGAAACGCTCATACCACCCAAGGTCCAGGTCGGTCTCCCCACCATCATCAGTAACGAAGACCTCACCATGAGAATAGGGATTGAGAGTCCCAGCATCAACATTAACATAGGGGTCTATCTTGATGAAACTAACCCTAAGGCCGCGGACGCTCAAAATCCGGCCAACAGAAGCGGCCACAGTCCCCTTACCAACACTACTAACAACCCCACCTGTGACAAAGATATACTTAGGCATATATAATCCCTAAACAGGCTGGTTAAAGACTTTCCTCCACCCCAAATATGATCACCGTATTAAAGCACAGGGGTATGAATAGTGGACCGGCGGGGATTTGAACCCCGGACCTCCCGCACGCCAGGCGGGCGATCCTCCAGGCTGATCTACCGGCCCTCTGTTCTGCGTGTTGTCTTTGTATGGCCTGTTTATTTTAAGGTTTAGCGTGTAAGGTGTTGTGTTATTGCCCTTACGCGTGCGGATGGGTTGTTTGGATGGCTCTTGAATACGTGTTTTACAAATTCTTCATAGCTTTCAAACAGGCTACTACACAGTGGGCATTTGATGACCCATTCTACTTTTCTCAAGGAGCGTGTTAATGTTGTTTCATCACCAAAACTTATATTTAATGTAGATTATGCCGCTTGTTGATGAACATAGACTTCCTTACGATAGAAGACCTGGATCTAGCAGGTAAGACTGTGATTGTGCGAGTTGATATTAACTCGCCGATAAATCCTAAGACTGGTGAGTTGTTGGAGGTTAATAGGATTAGGGAGGCTAGTGTTACGCTTAAGTCTCTTGAGGATTCTAAGGTTGTTGTCGCTTCTCATCAGGGGAGGGTTGGTAGGTATGATTATGTCTCGCTTAGGCAGCACTGTAAGGCTCTTTCCGAGATTATGGGCAAGGAGGTAAAGTTTGTTGAGGATGTATTCGGCGAGGCCGCGCGTAGAGCAATTACCAGTCTTGAGAAAGGAGATGTTCTGATGCTTGAGAATCTACGGTTCGCCGCTGAGGAGAACTATGAATACTCCCCAGAGGAAGCGGCCAAGACGCATATTGTGAGCAGGCTGGCCAAGTATCTTGATGCCTGTGTGCTTGATGCCTTTCCTACAGCCCATCGGGCTCACCCGTCTATAGTCGGCTTCGCCGCGATATTGCCTACGTGCGCTGGTCGTCTCGTAGCTAAGGAGCTGAAATCCCTCAGCCGCGTTATGCTCACCGCTAAAGCTCCCTATACGGCTGTTCTTGGAGGAGCTAAGATACAAGACAGACTGGAAGCTATTGATGCTTTGATAGAGAATGGTAAGGCTGATAATGTCTTGCTAACAGGTCTTATAGGGCTTGTATTTCTCCGAGCCGCCAACAAGCTTAAGACGCCTCTGAAGCCTGAGCATGAGAAGTTCGTAGGCAGGGCGCGCGAGCTTTTGAACCGTTATTCTGAAGCATTCTACCTCCCTGAGGATGTGGCTATACAGAAAAACGGTGAGCGCGTAGAGATAAAGCCAGAACAACTAACCAGTGATGCGGCTGTCTTAGATATTGGTGAGGAGACGATAAGGAAGTACTCCAAGATAATTAAGAGCTCTGGTACCGTGTTTATGAGCGGTCCTCCAGGGTTCTTTGAGATGGACGGGTTTGAGAAGGGGACGCATGAGCTCCTTCTAGCTATGGCCAGCTCTCTAGGGACTACGATTATCAGCGGTGGCCATCTCTCGGCTGCGCTGGAGATGGTAGGCGTCAAGGAGTGGATAGACCACGTGAGCACCGCTGGCGGCGCTCTCGTCATGTTCATGGCTGGGAAGAAGCTCCCCCTCATAGAGGCGCTACGCATGGCAGCAGCCAGACAACGGGGAGAGAAGATAATCCAATAAAAATAATTGAGGTGTATAGCACGTGAAACGGATAAAACCAGAACAGCGTATCAAAGAGCTGGGGATAACACTTCCTGAAGCATCAGCGCCTGTTGCCAATTATGTTCCTACTCTACGTGTTGGAAAACTACTCTTTGTCAGCGGCGCCTTACCGCGAAGTGGTGGGGAGATGCTCTACAAGGGCAAGGTTGGCCGTGAGCTAACAGTGGAGCAAGGCTACGAGGCCGCGCGCCTAGCGGCGCTTAGCTGCTTAGCTGCGATAAGACAAGCATTAGGGACGCTCAATAAGGTGCGCAGAATAGTGCGGGTAACAGGCTACGTAGCCTCTGCCGAGGGCTTCAACGACCAGCCGAAGGTAGTTAATGGAGCTTCTGACGTGCTTGTAGAGATATTTGGAGACGCTGGAAGACACACCCGCGTAGCAATAGGTGTTTATGAACTTCCGCTGGGAGCACCTGTAGAGGTGGAGATGATAGTTCAGACGGTATAGAGAATTGGCCTCCCCCAATCCCAAGGCGATAGTCTTTGACATAGATGGGACGCTCTATCGCTCCCAAGACTATGAGCGCCAGCTATATCGGGCAATAATCAGGGTATTGAGTGAGATGCTCAACATTACGGAAGAGAACGCAGCTATGAAGCTTCATGAAACCAAGCGGAAACATAGAACTGTAAGCATAAGCATAGAGGCATTAGGTCTAGATAGGCATGAGTTCTATCAAAGATTGGCTAACGCGGTAGAGCCTGAAAAAACTATAGCACCAGACGAATCAACACCTCAGCTCTTAAAGAAACTTAAGAATATGGGCTATAAGATTGTTCTGCATACTAACTCAGGAAGACAACTAGCTATGAAGATTCTCAAAACACTACGCATAGACAGTGATTTATACGACTTACTAGTTACCAGCGATGAGTACGAGCCTAAGCCCTCGGCTGAGGGTTATCTCGGTATAGTCAGGCAGCTTGGGATACCTCCCAGCGAAATAATATACGTAGGCGATAGGGTTGAGGTTGAGCTTCTCCCAGCCAAGAAGCTGGGAATGATTACAGTCCTGCTGGGCAACAAGCCGCAAGCACATGAAATTGACTATACCATAAACTCGCTAAACGAGATTCTAGAAGTTTTGAATAAGCTTACACATAAAAACTAGTTGCCCAAGCAAGTTTGTGAGGGACACTAGGATGGTATTGCGTGTTGGAATAAACGGTATGGGCCGTATAGGGAGGCTTTTCTTCAGAGCAGCTCTACAGGACCCAGAGTATGGAAAGAGCTTTCGGGTCGTTGCGTATAATGAGCTGGCGGATAACCGCACAACGGCCCATCTGCTAAAGTATGACTCTATACATGGTAGGCTTAACAGGCAGGTCTCTTACACTGATAAGGGGATAGTAGTTGATGGGGATGAGCTAGTCGGCTTCAGCGTCCCCGACCCTTCTCAGATACCCTGGAAGGACGTTGGCGTTGATGTTGTCGTGGAGTCTACGGGTAGGTTTACCAAGAGGGCTGACGCCTCAAAACATCTCGGCGCTGGTGTTAAGAAGGTTCTAATCTCAGCACCCTCACCCGACGCGGATGTTACTATAGTCCCTGGGGTTAATGATAAGATGCTTGACTTGAGTAAGCACGACGTAATCTCAGCAGCTTCATGCACCACTAACTGCCTAGCCCCTATGGTTAAAGTGCTGTTGGATAACTTTGGGATTAAGAGCGGCTTCATGACTACTGTCCATGCGTTCACCAACGACCAGCGGCTCCTTGACCTGGTTCATAAAGACCTTAGACGCGCTAGGGCTGCTACTCAGTCAATAATTCCTACAACAACGGGGGCGGCTTCTGCTCTCCATCTTGTCATACCTGAGGTGAAGGGGAAGATGCACGGCGTAGCTCTCCGCGTCCCTGTTTCTGACGGTTCAATAACAGACCTAACAGCACTACTGGAGCAGGAGGTAACTGTCAAGGAGGTGAACCAGGCATTCCAGGAGGAGGCTCAGGGGAGGCTGAAGGGAATATTAGAATACACGGAAGAGCCGATAGTGTCTGCTGACATAATAGGAAACCCGCATTCATGTATCTTTGATGCTCTAAGCACGTTGGTGCTGGGTGAGCGGGGTAGCTTGGTTAAGGTCTTTGGATGGTATGATAACGAGTGGGGATACAGTAACAGGCTTGTGGATGTTATTAAGATGATGGCTAGGCAGGGGCTATGAGGATATTCCTAGGTAGAGCTTTGACAGCTCTGCGTGGCCTAGTAAGTCCTGCGGCCTCCCCTCAAACGCCACCCTGCCGCTGACGAGCAGGTAAGCGTAGTCGCCCATCTCTAAAGCGCGCCTAGCGTTTTGCTCAACCAACAGTATTGTTATGCCAAGCCTGTCGCGTAGCTCCCTTATCTTAGCCAAAACCTCCATAGCCAGCTTGGGCGCAAGGTTCCCAGTAGGCTCGTCAAACATCATTATCTTAGGCTTCCTTAGGAGAGCCATGGCCATCGCCACCATCTGCCGCTCACCACCGCTCAGAGTGCCGCTCTTCCTGTTCATGAAGCCCTTAATCATGGGAAACAGCTCCAACACCTCTTCTAAACGCTCCTCCGCTACGCGTTTATCAAGCGTGTAGCTCGCCATCAGGAGGTTCTCACGCACAGTAAGGTTGGCGAAGACGTTATCCGTCTGCGGCAGGTAGGCCACGCCCCTACGCGCTATCTGATGAGGCATAAGCCCAACGAGGTTCTCACCATCAAACTTGATCACGCCAGAGTATATCTTCGTTAAGCCGAATATACTCTTAAGCAGAGTGCTCTTACCGCTTCCATTAGGCCCTACTATAACTGTGACGGACTTCTCCCTCACATGCATATCTACGTCAAAGAGGATGTGCAGCCTTCCGTAGCCCGCGTTTATCTTCTGCACCTCTATCAAGACGCCTCACCCAGGTAGGATTCTATTACGCGGGGGTCTGCCATGACCATCTCAGGCTTGCCCTCCGCCACTACACGGCCAGCTGCTAACGCATATACATAGTCGGTGTATTTGAGTGCTATCTCCAGCCTATGCTCAACCAGCAGGAAGGTGACACCAAGCTTGTCGCGTAGGTTCTGGAGGTGCTCAAATATCTCGTGGGCTAGTACGGGGTTTATACCAGCTATCGGCTCGTCCATGAGTATTAGCTTGGCGCCGCTCATAAGTGCTCTCCCGACCTCCAGCAGCTTCATCTGGCCGCCGCTCAGCGTGTAGGCGCGCGCGTCCCAGAGATGGTCAAGGCGGAGGTGTCTGAGTATCTCAAACGCCTTCTCCGCCGCATCCTCCTCGCTACGTTGCCAAAGCCGCTTGAAAGGAGCTCTCAGCAGGCTCTCACCAGGGTTGCCGCGGTAAGCCGTCATAAGATTCTCCAACACGGTTAAACGCTGAAACGGCTCAGGTATCTGGAAAGTCCTCACCATCCCAGCGCGATAAACATTATGCGGAGGCCAGCCAGTTATATCACGGCCATCAAAGATTACACGCCCCCTATCAGGCTTGTAAAAACCAGTAACAACGTTGATGAGCGTGGTCTTCCCAGAGCCGTTAGGCCCTATAAGCATAGTGATAAGCCTCTCGCTAATGGATATATTGACATTGTCAAGGGCGACTAGACCTCCGAAGGTCTTTCTAACACCCTTTATAGTTAGTATGCTTCTGTCCAATTCCTCTAAACCCAAAAAGAAAGGTGGGTTATGCTATGTTTAAGTCTTTAGCTAAAAAGATAGGGTTTGTGGGTGTTTAGTGCTCCATGCTGTATGACACGCTGTCGGTCTCAAAGTCCCAGCCGCCAACCTGGACCCACTGATACTCGCCGTCTATCTTCTTGACCTGCCATAGCTCGTAGTCTGACTTAGCTAGGTCTCCACCCTCGTTCAGCGTTATCGTACCTATGGCGCCGGAGTAGGTCTTGAGTATGCCTGGCATCGCCTTTATTACGGCGTCTGGGTCGTACTGCCCTGTGGTTAGAACCGCCAGCGTCAGGACCCACACGATGTCATAGGCGGAGTAGGCGTAGCTGTCAGGTATCCTGCCCAGCCGCTCCATCAGCATGTCCCTCAGCGCAGACCTCTTCGGGTTCGGCTCGCCGAATATCGGGTTAAGCCACCTCGTCTGCACAGCAAACTCTGCGGCCAGCGGCTCCTCAAACAGCTCAGCCAGCAAGGCTGTACCGTCGCTACCGTACCATCTAACGTTCTTCAATACCTCGTAGTCGTTGGCCTTTACTAGCAGGTCTACAGCCTCAGAGAAGCTGATGACTATCACCGCCACCTTGTCGGCGCCCTGCTGGTTCACTAGTGCCTCAACCTTAGCGGCGAGCTGCTCAACCTCTACGGTGAATCCCTTCTTCTCCACGTCCTCTGGGGCGTAGCGTATGCCCTCATCAAAAGTCCCGCCTAGTCTCTCAAATGCTTCGCGTGCTGCTTTCTCTAGGCCATCTCCCCAGGCGTCGCCACGCCATATCGGGACGACGTACCTAATGCCGTCCTCCCACATTGCGCGTGCTATAGCTGGCCCCTGCTTGGTGTCGTCTGGGACGAAGCGGTAGATGTAGTCGCCTGGGACTGATAGCTCTGGAGCCGTTGAGGACTGGCTTACGAGCAGTAGCTTGTTAGCGTCTGCGAAGCCCTTAAGGTTTCTAACCTCCGCGCTGGTCTGCGGGCCTACATAGAGCTTTATCCCCTTAGCAGCTAGGGACTGGAGCTTCTGGAGAGCAACGTCTGGCTTGGTCTCAGTATCCTCTATGACCAACCTGACTCTTGTGGGTATACCAGCCTCGCTCAGCCAGGCGTTAATCTCCTCGGCTGCAATCTCTATAGCAACCCTGCTGTTCTCACCATAAGACGCTAGGGAGCCCGTGAGTGGCAGTAGCGCGCCTATCACTATCTCCTCAGGAAGCTGCGCCCCTGGCTGCGTTACCACCTGCGTTACAGACTTAGTGACGGTCTCCGTCTGTGTCTCTGTTACTGTTACTACCTGTCCCTCGCCTATCGTGGTTGTTACTGTTACTTTCTCTGTGACGGTCATGGGCTCTGCGGCGGGTTGTGGGGCTACTAGGAAGCCTATGCCCACGCCCACCACTAGCGCGACGACAACCAGCACAGCTGCGAGAGCCGTTGAAAGACCTACACTAGAATATCCACTTCTCATATCTCTATCCTCCTCACATCCCCTTTTTGGACTTAAAATAAGTCATTTTGCGATATTAAACTATTCCTCAATTATTGGAGACGCTCCTTCATAGCTTAAAACACTGTTCTTAGATTGTTCCAGTTCAATCTATCCGTTTAATTGTTTTATAAAGTTTTAATTTAGACTTTATAAAGGTAAGCCAAGGCTGGTTGAAGATTACAAGCAGTAGTGATGCTTCATCAGGCGTCGTTATATATAGAGAGAAATTGTTGGTGGTTATGAGTGGTTCCAAATAATGAACTCTGTTAAATTTTTATTGCTCATATTATTCTGCTAAATCTACTGTTATGGTGCTGGTATTCCCGCCAATAATCAGGGAGGCGATTATCTTCTCAAGCCTACTAACCCTACTCAGTATAGGTCTCACGCTTGGGTACATGACTACCCGCGTGCCTAACTTTGCTCACGGCTCCTTCGCCACCATTGGGGTTTATGTAAGCTTGGTGGCGGTTAGGCTTGTGAATGTCTCGCCCTATCTATTTCTGCCTGTAGCGTTTCTAGTTTCTGGTTTTGTGGCGTTGCTGCTGTATAAGGCGATTCTGAAGCCGCTTATGCGTAGAGGGGCTTCCACGATACTGCTCATGGTTGCCACGATAGCATTTGACATGTTGCTGATAGCCTCACTCAACATATTCGCCGACTATCTGAGCCGTGCTCATAGAATCACATCACGCTACTTCTCCCTCAAGGCAGCGGACATAAGGATAGAAGGAATACCGCTGGTATTCTACGTAGCACCCATAGTGGCTGCTGCTCTCATACTAACATTCTACATACTTCTGACCAAGACCAAATTTGGGATAGCTATGAGGGCTACGATTGAGAACCCAGCATTAGCGGGTGTTGTGGGGATAAATATAGACTTGGTCTATACCGTTTCTTGGATTCTTGCTGGTGGTCTTGCTGGGATAGCTGGCTTGCTTATGTCTCTATGGTTTGTGGGGAACCCAGACCTTGGGACGCTTATTCTAGTCAGCATATTCTCCGCCAGCATAGTAGGGGGGCTGCTGAACATCTACGGGGCTATACTAGGTGGTTTTCTAGTCGGCTTCGCGGAGGTTATAGGAACATCCCGCCTCGCAAGCCTGCTGGGCGTGTGGATAATACCCTATAGGCCAGTCATCCCACTCCTCATAATGGTCATAGCTCTACTCACGATACCTGGTGGCCTGAGCAGCATTAGGTGGTCGTCAATAGCCAAGCTATGGAGGAGGTGATAGCTCTTGGTGCTTCCACAAGAGGCTTTAATACTCCTGACGAGCATACTAGCTTGGTTCGGGCTCTATCTAATCGTGAATCTCAGCCTGAACCTTGAGTTCGGGTATACGGGCATACCTAACTTCGGAAAACTGCTTGTTGTTGCGGCTGGTGCTTATGTGGCAGGATACCTCCCAGGCAGAATCATGTTCAACCTAGCTAACGTAGACCCGTCGCTGGACTACATAGCTGATAATGCCGTGATAGTTACGCAGATAAACAACTTCCTTAATCAGAACCCGCATATCTCGCTCTCGCTGCTATTCCTAACCCTAATCGTGGCCGCTGGAATAGGCGCTGGCCTGGGCTTCATAGCCTCGTATCCAGCGATTAGGCTGCGAGAGGAATACCTTGCTATGACGCTCCTAGCTATGGCCGAGGTCATAAGAGTAATAGGCTATAACTATAAGCCGCTCATAGGCGGGACGCTGGGCGTGCAGGTGCCCGACACCCTCGCGTTCGTGCCAGGCGAGCTGAGATTTACCATAATGAGCCTTGTCATACTGGCCATAGCTGGGTTTATCTTCCTATATGTTGAGCGTCTCGTAAGGTCGCCGCTGGGTAGGGTATTGAGAGCTGTGAGAGATAGCGAGGCGGCAGCAGAGACCTTGGGCAAGGATATTGTCAGGATAAGGACGAAGATACTCGTTGTGAGCTCAGCTATAGGCGCTGTGGGCGGGGCCATGCACGCCCTATACACCAGCGGCGTAATATCCCTAACATATGATAGGGTTTCATGGACTTTCTGGCCCTGGGTCATGGTCTTGATGGGGGGCATGGCCAACAACGTAGGCGTGATGCTGGGAACACTAATCTTCGTAGCCCTGCGGCAGCTAATCACATTCTACAAAGGCGTTCTAGAGCCAATACTACCCTTCAACGTAATCTGGCTAGACTACATACTCCTAGGCTCAACGCTCATAATAATACTGATGTACCGCCCTGAAGGTGTTCTACCCGAAAAAGCCACGCGCACGCTGGACTTCAGGAAGCTCTGGGCTAGGCTTAATGGCAGACGCTCCCCCTAGCCCGTTATTGTAGGCTGGAGTACGATATAATTCGCGGTTTCTTGTTCTCTTAGTGTAGGGACTATGGCTGGCCGCGAGCTTTCACGCGAGGTTGAGATTGCGCTACATAATACACGGCAGACCGCGACGCTTAGGGCTTCTCTATCAAGGATGCGCGATAAACGCAGAGAGAGGATGCGCGAAATATCGCTAGAGGAGCTGGAGGAGCTGAAAGAGATGCGGAGACGCAACCTGAAAAACCTTTCCAATAACCTAAAGCTCCTCAAAGAACGGGTAGAGTCTTTCGGCGGAAAACTCTACATAGCGAAAGACCATATCGCGGCGTGCAGGTATGTAGCCGATGTAATAGTAAGCAATAACGCCAAGATTGTTGTCAAGTCCAAGTCTCTCACCAGTGAGGAGATTAGGCTTAACGAGTGGCTTGGGCGGCTTGGTGTTGAGGTCGTAGAGACAGACCTAGGTGAGCGTATAGTACAGCTAGCTGGTGAGCGGCCATCGCACCTGCTTGCGCCAGCGGTGCATAAGGATGCTGCGAGTGTTGCCGAGATATTCGCAGCAGGGCTAAAGCCCGAGGCAGAGGCAATAACCCAGCACGTGAGGAGCGAGCTACGCAGTAAGTTCCTCAGCGCAGACATTGGGATAACGGGAGCAAACGTAATAGCGGCAGAAGAGGGAGCGATATTCGTAGTAACCAACGAGGGGAATGAGCGTTTTGTAACATCAATCCCACGCGTGTATATCTGCATAGCTGGTGTAGAAAAGGTCGTCTCAAATCTAGCCGAGGCGTTGCAGACGCTGAGCATCTTAATACCAAGCGCCACTGGGCAGAGGATATCTAGCTATGTCACGGTTATTGGGCTTGGGCCTGGGAATGCTGGGCGATGGGATGAGTTTCATATTGTCTTGGTTGATAATGGACGGCTCGCGGCTCTCAGTGATGAGACGTTATTTGAGGCGCTTGAGTGTATTAGGTGTGCCGCTTGCTTCAACGTCTGCCCAACCTATAGGACGGTAGGCGGCCATGTGTTTGGCCATATATACACTGGCCCCATAGGGCTTCCATGGAC
>WAQC01000056.1 GCA_015520425.1 Candidatus Pelearchaeum sp.
GCCTAGCGGTTGAGCTATGTCTTGAATCCAAAAAGGAATTGAAAGATTCCAAAGTAGTCTTCCACAGTCCTACACTCGGCGCACTTGAATCCAAAAAGGAATTGAAACTAGCATACCCTGGTGTCTATAGCCCTGTTGGTCATCTCTTGAATACAAAAGGGGGAGTTAGAAGATATTGCTAGGCTTGTCTGGTGTGGTGATGGTGTGTGGGTTTCTTTGGTATTCCTAAAAGCTTTAATAGGTCTGCGTATCCCCGCATCGGCGGGGGTTGTATGAGTAGAGGTGGCCCTGTTTGGTAGGGCTTTGCAGAATCTACGGCTACTGCGTGAGCCGCGTATATATAGGCTAGACCTCGTGGAGAGCCCCTATGAGATATACCGAAGCCTAGCCCTCGGCGAGGAGTACTCGTTTCTCTTGGAGTCGGTCAGCGGCCCTAGGAAGCTGCGCGAATACTCGTTCATAGGTTTTGACCCCTACTTGGTCGTCCGTCTCCATGATGGTGTTCTCCTAGTGGAGGATAGGACTAGCGGTGATGTGCTGGAGATGGAGGTGAGCGACCCCGCGGAGCCTCTTAGGTGGCTTGTCCTATCAAACCCCGTAGGCTCTGGGTTTAGGTTCTTGGGCGGCGCGGTAGGATACCTATCCTACGACGCCGTACGATACTGGGAGAAGCTTCCAGACCTAGCCAAGCGCGCTGGAGATTTCCCAGACATGGAGTTCGCCATATACGATAGGGGGTTTGTGGTAGACCATAGGATGGGCGAGACCTACTACTACACCATGCGGAAGGGAGATGACGCGCCACCCAAAATAGAACGCGGCCAGAACACGGCCAACCTACATGTAAGCAGCATCAAGTGCAACGTCAAGCAGAGCGAGTTTGAGGATATGGTTAGGAGAGCCAAGGAATACATAGCCGCTGGCGACATCTTCCAAGTAGTCCTATCAAAACGCTACGACATGCAGCTCTCTGGTGATGTTTGTAGATTCTATGAGCAGCTAAGGGAGCTGAACCCCTCGCCTTACATGTATCTCCTCAAGATGGGTGAGCGACAGCTCGTCGGGGCCAGTCCAGAGATGCTCTTTAGGGTTGAGGGCGGTAAGGTGGAGACGTTCCCGATAGCTGGAACTAGGCCAGTAACGAGTGATGAGGAGCAGAACAGGAGGCTGGCAGAGGAGCTATTACGCGACCCGAAGGAGCTGGCTGAGCACGTGATGCTGGTTGACCTAGCTAGGAATGATTTGGGAAGAGTCTGTAGATACGGCACGGTTAGGGTGAGCTCATTCATGGAGGTTCACCGCTTCAGCCATGTGCAGCATATCGTCTCGCATGTGGTTGGCGAGCTTAGGCTGAGCTACGATTGTCTAGACGCTTTACGCGCTGTCTTCCCAGCGGGAACCGTTACTGGCGCTCCGAAGGTCAGGGCTATGGAGATTATTGAGGAGCTTGAGCGCGAGCGCCGCGGCCCCTATGCTGGCTGCGTAGGATACGTCTCCTTCAGCGGCTCGGCTGACTTTGCGATAACGATAAGAACCCTAGCAGCCTCAGGCGGCTCGGCCAGCATACAGGTGGGAGCTGGGATAGTAGCGGACTCAAAGCCAGAGAGGGAGTGGATGGAGACCGAGCATAAAGCAGCAGCGCTACTCGCAGCGCTCGGAAGAACATGAGGGGTGTAAAGGGAGGATGACGCTCAGGATACTCATAATAGACAACTACGACTCCTTCGTCTATAACCTGGCACAACACCTGGGAGAGCTTGGCGCATACCCACTAGTCTATAGGAACGACGCTCTTACTGTTGATGATGTTGAAAGGATGTCGCCTGATGGTATAGTTATATCTCCAGGGCCTGGAGACCCCCGAAGCCCCAGATACTTTGGTGTATGTAGGGATGTTATTCTCCGCATGGGTGTTGGCACGCCTATCTTGGGTGTTTGCTTAGGTCATCAGGGAATCGTCCATGCTTTTGGCGGTGAGATAGTTAGGGCTAGGATGCTCTTTCACGGGAAGACTAGTTTAATCAAGCATGATGGGGAGGGCGTCTTCAGGGGTTTGAAGAACCCGCTCAGGGCTACACGCTACCACTCACTAGTTGCGCATAAAGAGCTTCCTGACTGCCTCAAGGCTACGGCATACTCCCTTGAGGATGGCGAGATAATGGGAGTGAGGCATATCAAATACCCTGTGGAGGGCGTGCAGTTTCATCCAGAGTCGGCGATAACCGAGGAAGGGCTCAAACTCCTGGAGCGTTTTCTGGAGGTGTGCAGGCGTTGATGCAGGACGTAATTAGGAAGCTGGTTTCTGGCGCGCATCTCACGGCGGAGGAGGCGCGTGCGGCGATGGTGGAGATTATGTCTGGACAGGCAACGCCAGCCCAGATAGGCGCTTTCCTGGTTGCGCTTAGGATGAAGGGCGAGACAGCTACTGAGATAGCGGAGTTCGCCAAGGTCATGCGCGAGTTCAGCGTTAGGATAAAGCCCAAGGTGGGCGGGAGGCTCGTGGATACGTGTGGAACAGGTGGGGACGCTTCACACACGATAAACGTAAGCACCGCGGCAGCCCTAGTAGCGGCGGCTGCGGGGGCCTATGTAGCTAAGCACGGTAATAGAGCTATAAGCAGCGCCTCAGGCAGCGCAGACGTTCTAGAATCCCTAGGCGTGAATATACAAGCACCACCCAAGGTCGTTGAGCGGTGCATAGAGCAGGTCGGTATAGGGTTCCTATTCGCGCCCACCTTCCACCCAGCGATGAAGCACGCACTAGCCCCGCGAAGGGAGATAGGGGTTAGGACAGTCTTCAATATACTAGGCCCATTAACGAACCCTGCTGGGGCCTCTGCCCAGCTCCTCGGAGTGTATGATGAGAAGCTTCTGGACATGTTAGCCGATGTTCTAAGGAGGCTTAACGTTATGCCAGCGGCGGTTGTGTATGGCTCTGGTCTTGACGAGATAACCAACACGGGTGAGACGCGTGTTGTGTGGATAGCCGAGGACGGGGGCATGTTTAGGGAGACGATAACCCCAGAACAGCTTGGCTTCAAGAGAGCTAGGCTGGAGGAGATTCGCGTGGGCTCCCGTGATGAGGGGTGCGTGGAAATCTTCAAGCTATTGTATGCTCCTGAGAGTGTCAGCCCAGCCAAGCGGGATATAGTCCTGCTGAACTCAGCGGCAGTTATCGTAATCGCTGGAATAGCCAGCAGCATGAGCGAGGGCGTGGAGATAGCGCGCGAAGCGCTGGTTTCGGGGAGAGCTTACGGGAAGCTGCGCGAGCTTGTCAAAGCGTCTGGAGGAGAGCTGGAGAGGCTGGAGGAGCTTGAGCCGCAGGCATAGCAGGGACTTCCTAGAACTCCTCGCCGAGACAGCATGGGAGAACGTTGATAGCGGATATTATGATGGTCTAGCAAGTATAGACAGGCCGCGCTTCTCGTTTAGGGCTGCTATAGAGCGCGTGAGGGGTAGGGCTGTGATAGCTGAGATTAAGTACGCATCGCCCTCGGCTGGCGTGTTGAGGAGCAGCTGCGCTGATGCTCTCAGGATAGCGGCGGAGATGATAGCGGGAGGGGCTGTAGGGCTCTCAATACTCACCGAGCCGAGAATCTTCAAGGGGAGCCTCGGCCTCTTCCAAGAGGTGAGAAAGGCCTTCAGCGTTCCGCTCCTCATGAAGGATGTAGTAGTCTCGCGTAGGCAGGTTGATGCGGCGCGGAGCGTGGGGGCTGACGCCATACTGCTCATCTCCTCACTATTCAGACGTGGCCTATGCGAGGCTGGTCTTGATGATATGATAGGAGCCGCTCATGCCGCTGGTCTTGAGGTTCTCTTGGAGACGCATAGCGAGGAGGAGTATGAACAGGCTCTCAAGAGCGATGCTGATTTGGTTGGGATAAACAACCGCGACCTAGCTACACTCAGCATAGACCTAGACACGACAGTAAGGCTCCTCTCCAGCGGGAGGGCTGGTAAGATTATTGTCAGCGAGAGCGGGATAGAGTCTGCCGAGGATGTCAGGAAGCTCCGCATGGCTGGCGCCGACGCGTTCTTGGTTGGGACAGCCATAATGCGCTCTGGTGATGTACGGGCTAAGGTCAGGGAGCTGGTGGAGGCTTGATAGTCAAGATATGCGGGATAAGGAGCGTGGATGACCTGGCTAAAGCGGTTGAGGCAGGAGCGGATATGGTTGGCTTCATCGTAGGCTTCCCAAGGTCTCCCAGGAACATCACGCCAACCGAGGCGGCAGCTCTCGTCAAAAGCGCGCCAAGCCACGTTAAGCCTGTGGTGGTATGCCCAGCGGGTAGTCAAGAGATTATAGACCAAATCCTCAGCGAGTCCAAGCCCTACGCATTCCAGCTACATGGCTCTGGAAATCCTGACGTTGGAAGAGCTAGGATAATACGCGCAATACCCGCGACGGGGGAGAGCGTGTTAAGCATAGCACTAAAACACGCTGAACAAGCGGACTACATACTACTGGACTCAACGCGGGGCGGTTATGGTGGCACGGGCATGGCGCATGACTGGAACCTCTCACGCGAGGTGAGGGAAGCGATACACCCCAAGCCCCTAATCCTAGCAGGCGGCCTAAAGCCAGAGAACGTATGCGAGGCGATAAGGGTTGTGAAGCCCCATGGTGTTGATGTCTCCACAGGCGTTGAGGAGAGGCCAGGTGTTAAGGACGCGGAGAAGATAAGGCGCTTTATACACGCCGCTAGGATGTGTGCGTGTTTAGAGCCCTAGGCTCTCGCCATAGCTTTGGAGGTCCAGCAAACCATGCCCGCTTAAGCAGAGTAGTATAGTCTCCCCAGAGCCGTGTCTCCTACAAGCTATGGCCTCGTCAATAACATACCTTACCGCGTGTGCCGTCTCTGGTGCTGGCAGTATCCCCTCAGC
>WAQC01000057.1 GCA_015520425.1 Candidatus Pelearchaeum sp.
GTTTTGAGAAGTGGGGGCTGGTTGAGATGGTGCAGACAAGCCCACGGGGTCTTAGTCTAACGCCATTAGATAGGGCGCTCTCTCTAATCAAAGAAAGCTTATCAAACTATGTGGAGCGCACCAAGACTGTCCAAGTTGAGGATAGTATAGGGTATGTTGCGGCTGAAGATATTTTCTCAAGTGTTGATATTCCTACTTATCCTAAGGCCGCTGTTGTTGGGATAGCTGCGAGGAGCAGCCGTTTGGGTAGTGCGTCGCTCAACAAGCCTGTTAGGCTTAGGCTTGTGCGTAATCCTATTCATGAGCTGCAGGAGGGGGAGGCTGTTTTTGTTTCTACAGGGGATAGGATACCCAGCGGCGCTAATGTGGTGGTCAAGATTGAGAATGTTAGGCTTGTTGATGACGATTATGCGGAAGTCGTGGTGGCTGTTCCAGAGGGTAAGAATATAATTCCAGAGGGATATGAGATTAGGGTTGGGGATAAGCTCATAGAGAAGGGCAGGCGCATAAGGCCTGAGGCGGCAGCCCTCCTCATGGAGGCTGGGATTGATGAGGTGCTCGTCTATGAGCGGCCCAAGATAGGGCTAATACCCGTAGGCGATGACATATACCTAGAGTTCATGAAGAGCGGAATCAAAGGCGCTAACTACTCATTTTTAGCGGCAAAGAAGATTAACGAATTCGGCGGAGATGTCGCAGTAATTGACCCCACGCCTGATGATGTTGATACCCTATCCGAGAAAATCTTCAAAACATCAAAGACATGCGATGCAGTATTCACTGTGGGCGGCTGTTCTATTGGGAGGAATGATATTGTCCATAGGACGATAGCTAGCATGTCTGGTGCGCGTATTCTGTTTCATGGCCTTAAGTATAATCCTGCCAAACCCTCTGGATACGCGCTCATAGGCAGCACACCTCTTCTCATGCTTCCAGGCCATGTGGTATCTATGGTTGGTGCCCTCCACATGCTCGGTAAGCCCCTAATCAACCATCTCCAAGGTCTAACATACGATGACGAGAAACCAATAATAGCGAAAGTAGCAGAAGACCAGAAGCTTAAGCCAGGGATGGGGAATATGGTGCTGGTTAGGCTGGAAAGAAAGGATAAAGATTATCTTGCATGGCCTTTATCGTGGGGAACCAACTCCATTAAAAACCTAGTCTTGGCTGACGGCTTTGTTATGGTTGATGAAGGAGATTTGAGAGCAGGTCAGCGGGTAGAAGTATTCCAACTATGAGAGTGGCTGCCATTGACGGTTATCGTGGCGGTGTTCGGCAGGAAGAAGAGCGGGAAGACAGCGGTTATAGAAGCATTAATCCGCGCTTTGAGCAATGATAATCTAACAATAACAGCCGCTAAACACGTGCACCACGCCGACTTTACAATAGACAGCCCAGGCAAGGATAGCTGGAGGTTCGGCAAAGCAGGAGCTAAGAGAGTCTTCATATTCTCCCCCAACGAGCTTGTTTCTATTGAGAAGACTTCTGGAAACGAGGTTGATGGGGAAAGCCTCCTCAACATGATAACGGATTCGGCTACGGATGTAGTGTTCTTGGAGGGGTTTTATCAGGCTCTTGCGCGTGATGGCCGTGTGTATAAGCTTGTGGTAGGCCGCGGGGCTGGGGATGTTATTGACATGGTGAGAGGATGTAGCGAGCCATTACTGGGGTGTGTTATAATCGGTGGCGGTAGTGTATCCAGTGAGGAGCTGGGGGTTGGGAAAGCTTACAGGCTCTGGGACGATTTTAACGAGCTTGTGAGGGATATTAGAAAGCTGGTGGGACGTTAATACTGGTAGTAGTATGCTGGTCTTTTTGTAAGCCAGCGCGCGCCTACAACGAGGTAGATTAACGCGAATACTGCAGCTAATCCGAGGACGACTAGCGACTCTTCTATCGGCCCTCCTCCCATACGCGAGAGGAATGCTGTTAGGACGAGTATGTGCAGTATGCCAGCTAGAATGCCTAGGCTGCCGACGGCCTTGGAGCCCGTCCTGCGCGTGGTGAGGAACGCGGCCAGGTATAGTAGGTGGCTTATTATCCACATGAATATCGGAACTAGTAGCGCTACAGCGTATAGTGCGACGAACACTAGTCCTCCTAGGCCTGCTCCAGCTAGCTGTGGTGGCGAGAAGAGTAGGGAAAGCAGGATTATCGTCGCGAGGAGCATTAGCAGGAAGCCTATTGTTGAGAGGGCAATTCCAGCCCTCCGCCCCATACGTGCCGCGTCTTCGTATCTGGTTTAAAAACCTTCTAACGCGAAGCCGAGACCCTGCTAGCCATTTTACGTATCTCATCTCGGAGCTGCTCAGCAACGTCTAGAATGTCGCGGAAATAAACTGGTTCGGGCTTTTCATCCTCTTCAGCCCTGATAGACTGTTGCTCTTCTTCTATTTTCTTCTCATGAGCCTCCAGCTCTGTCCTGTCCTCTTCGCGCCGCTCCCCGCTTCTAGTCTCAGCTTTACCACTCATTAGGTTTTGCTTTATCTCGTCCAACGTTTTCTCAAGCTGTTTTAGTTTCTGCTCAAATGGCGAAAGCATAAGCGCTGGTGGGCGGGGTTCTCTCTGTATGGTGTTTCTTTCTCTTCTTGTTGTTTGTTGCTGGCTTCTCTGATGTTTGGCCGTGAATCTGGTTGATGCTATTATGATTATGGCTGTGTGGAGGGCTATTACCGCGGCGGTGGCTAGAAGCCATGCTAGAATATCACTAGCCTGCGGCGGTATTACGGCGGTCTTCGCCCCCATATGTGTCATGTGCTCACCAAGCTTGAGAGCTGACGCCCTATTGATGCGAATGCCTTAAGAACAAAGCCGCTGAGAGCTGCTACGCCGAGATACGTTATGCCGCTGACCAGCAACAAGACACCCGCGTGGAACGTGAATGTGAATATAGCATCACCGTCTGAGAGGTAGATGTTTAGGGCGCATGTTTACGACGCAGAAGCCATGCAGGCTGGCTTGCAGGAGTCGCTCAGCTCTATAGAGATAGCAGGTGCTGTCATAGCTCAGGCCGACACGACTGTAACGCCAGCAAAGGTAAAGAACATCACAATACACGTCAAGACGGCTGTAGGAAAACAGCCTATAGACATGTCTAAGG
>WAQC01000058.1 GCA_015520425.1 Candidatus Pelearchaeum sp.
ATGCTAGCCCATACAATCTTGAGGAAGCGGCTCAGGATTCGTGGAACCAGCCTAGCCCTATCTCGGAGAGCTATCAACGACATGTTAGGAAGCATCACGAGAACAATATACGCTACCCCTCCAATCCACACGACAACACCAAGCAGGTGAATCCAGTGCAGGAGGAGGCTCAGCATACGTAGGCTGCCAGGGATAGGAGCGGCTTATTAACATCACATAAGCTAAGCTACATTAGTTGGGTTAGTTTGTTCTGTTTGGGGTTGGCTTCTGAGGGAGATACCTGAGCTGGACATCTACCTTCCCTCCAGCGTGGGGGACTTGCTTGACTACCTCGCTGGCGAGGGTAGGGGGGCTTCCATAATCGCTGGCGGGACGGATATAATACCAGCCATGCGGCGCGGAGCACTGAGGCCGCGTAAGCTGGTTGATATTACTGGTCTTCGCGAGCTACGCTATGTTAGGCACGATAACGGGCTGGTTAGGATAGGCGCATTAACAACCATTAGCCAGCTAGTCAGCTCAGTAGCATGGCTGGGCAGGAGATACTACTGCTTCGGAGCCATGGATATCCACTTCGGCTCCTGGAGCATAAGGAACATGGCCACGGTGGGGGGTAACATCAGCTCAGGCGGGGAGCGCGACCTAGTGCAGGTCTTCCGCGTTCTTGAAGGCTATGCCCGCATTAGGAGCAGAGAGGGAGAGAGGATAGCGCCAGCATGGAAGCCAGAGCTACGCGAAGACGAGATAATAACCGAGGTATTCTTCAAAGACCTCAACAAGAACTCATGGACGTGGTTTGACAAGCTGGAGAAGAGAGCCGCTAATGGGATAGGGATAGTTACTGTCTCGCTCATGCTGAGGCTTGACGATGATGGTGTGGTAGATGACGTTAGGATTGCGCTCAACAGGGTTCGCGGCAAGGAGGCGGGGAGGGCGCGCGAGACTGAGCAATTCCTCAAGGGTAAGCGTATAGGCTACGAGACGCTCAGGGAGGCTATGGAGGTTATGGGGAGGGAGATAAGCCCTGCATCTGATTTTAGGGCGTCTGGGGAATTCAGACGCGAGGCGTCTAAGATACTTACCCGCCGCGCGATAGAAGATGCGGCGAAGATGATAACAGCAGGGGGAGAAGCAGAGTGAGCGAGCATAGAATAAGCTTCAAGCTAAACGGCGAGCATATGACTGTGAGCGTCAGGGGTAGGGAGAGGCTGATAGACGTTCTCCGCAGGCTGGGAATGAAGAGCGTCAAGGAAGGCTGTAGCGTGGGCGACTGCGGGACATGCATAGTGCTGCTTGACGGAGAGCCTATAAACTCCTGCCTCATGCTAGCCGTACAAGCCCGCGACAGAGAGATAACAACGCTGGAAGGGCTCTCGCGCGGTGGAGAGCTTCACCCACTCCAGAGAGCTTTCATAGAGCTCGCAGCCTCGCAGTGCGGCTTCTGCATACCTGGAATAATAATGACGGCCAAGGGCTTGTTGGATAGGGTTCCGCAGCCTACCGAGGATGAGGTACGCCACGCCTTGGTCGGGAACCTATGTAGATGCACGGGCTATGCCAAGATAGTCGCGGCCATTAGGTCTGCTGCCCAGCGGCGCGGCCCCGAATAGCGGTGAGCAGCTTCTCAGCGGTTATTGGGAGGCTGGTTATCCTCACGCCCACCGCGTCCTCAACCGCGTTAGCTATCGCTGGCGCTGGCCCGCTTATCGGCGGCTCCGCTATGGCCTTGGCCCCAAGACCGCCCATGATTCCTGGATACTCAACTATAACAGCCTCTATTGGAGGTGCGTCAAGCGATGTGGGGATGCAGTAGTCCGCTAGGTTGGGGTTAAGAACCTTACCAGCCTTTCCGTGGATGAGCTCCTCTGTCAGGGCGTACCCAACCCCCTGGGCTATAGCCCCCTCTATTTGTCCTTCAACTAACGTGGGATTAACAGCCCTACCAACGTCAAACGCTGCAACCACACGTCTGACAGCGATTGTGCCTAGCTCGGTATCCACATCAATAACTACGCCGACAGCGCCGTATGTGTATTGCACGTAGGGCGTTCCATATCCCTTCTCAG
>WAQC01000059.1 GCA_015520425.1 Candidatus Pelearchaeum sp.
CCACGTGCCGCGGAACTCCCTCCCCCGGCACCTATCTTTCCCTTCCTTTGTAGAGCTTCATCTCCCCCTCCGCTTCGGGCTAAACATTGTTATCATGATTTTTTCTGTGGGTCCTCGTTTCTCTCTATTCTGGCAATTGTAGGGGGCTATGAGGAAGGCGTATCTTGATTTATTCCGTTGTTGGTGGTAATACTGTTTAAAGTTCAATTACTACGGATTCAGTTGATGGAGGTTGGTGTGGCTGTTTGAGGGCTGTGGTGTTGGAGGAGCAGGGGCCGCCTGAAGTTTTGAGGCTAAAGGATGTTGCTGACCCAAGCCCCGTTGATGATGAGGTAGTGATACGGGTGAAGGCGGCTGGGCTGAACAGGATAGACATCTGGATAAGGAGTGGTTTGTATAAGCTTGAGCTGCCGCGCATAATAGGTGTTGATGTGGCTGGTGTTGTGGAGAAGGCAGGCCCTAGGGTAGCCAGCGTGAATGTTGGCGATAGGGTGGTGGTTGACCCAGCGTTGTATGACGATGAGTGTAGGTTCTGTAAGCGTGGGTGGACAGCTATGTGTGAGAAGCATAGAATGGTCGGCTTCCATGTTGATGGGGGGTATGCTGAGCTGGTTAAGGTTCCAGCTCGTAATGTCTATCATATTCCCAGCGGAGTGGGCTTTGAGGAAGCCGCGGCTATTCCCGTGAATTTTCTCACAGTCTGGCATAACCTATTCGTGAGGGCGAGGGTTGAGGCTGGTGATTATGTTCTTGTGGTTGGCGCTGGGAGCGGTATTGGGTACGCTGCTATACAGCTAGCCAAGCTAGCTGGGGCTACTGTCATAACCACAGTGGGCGACGAGTGGAAGGCGCAGAAGGCGCGCGAGCTTGGTGCGGATTATGTGATAAACAGGAAGAAGGAGAACGTGGCTGAGCGTGTTAATGAGATAACCAACGGCCGTGGTGTGGATTTGGTGTTTGAGCACGCTGGTCAGGCTATGTGGGACGCTGCGGTGAAGAGTCTAAGGCCTGGGGGGACTATGGTCTTCTGCGGCGCGACGACTGGGGATACCACGCAGATTAACATCAGGCTACTATACAGGAAGCAGCTAAACCTGCACGGAGCCTATGCGTGGAATAGAGATGCTATGGAGAAGGTTCTCCAGCTCTTCGCAGAACGTAAGCTGAAGGCGGTTGTGGATAGCGTTATGCCCTTAGAGGATGCTGTGAAGGCTCATAAGAGGATGGAGAATAGCGAGCATTTCGGAAAGATAATACTAAGGCCTTGAGCTTCCCAGCGAAATTCCAAGAATACATAGAGCGCATAGCTGGTGAGAAGCGTCTAGGCTCATCAGCCCTAGCAGAACTGGCCCTAAACGCATTAGCAGCACTAGCAGGCGAGACCGATGCGCATACTCTATTGGAAAGGGCTGTAGGGCTGGTCAAGAATCTTAGGCCGAGCATGCCCCTTATAGGGCGTGTAGCTGAGGAGACGCTCTCTAGGTATCAAGAACTGGTAAAGAGAGTTAGAGACGCTGATTACGGGCAGATATTACTGCGGGTTGTAGATGAGGTTAGGCGCGAGTATCGCTTGATGGTTGAACAGCTTGCGGCTAATGCGCAGGAGCTTATCGCTGATAAGCGCTGTGTGGCTACGATAAGCTACAGCGGTACTGTTAAGCAGGTTTTAACAGCTTCCAGATGGTCTGGAAGCGTAGTTATTCTGGAGTCTAGACCAATGCGGGAGGGGTTTATGCTGGCGGAGGAGTTGAGCAACATTAGGAGCGTTGAGGTCATGGTTGACGCGGCCATGTCTTATGCTGTAGCTGGGGCTGATGCCATTCTGATAGGCGCTGATGCAGTCTTTAAGAAAGGAGGGTTCATCGGGAAAATCGGCTGCTACCCCCTATGTATGCTGGCTCAAAAAGCAGGAAAGCCCGTCTACGTCCTCGCAGACACGTGGAAATTCTCAGACAGTCTAGACATACCTCTTGAGGAGGGAGAGCCTGAAGAAGTATGGCCTGAGGCCAGGAGGGGCAGTATAAAGATACGAAATCCCTACTTTGAGGTAACGCCGCATGAGCTCGTTACCGCGTATGTAACCGAGCATGGCGTGGTTGAGTCAGATAGCCTTGTATAGAGGTGGGGAGGCGACGAGGAGAGGGATGAAGCCCAGCTACATAGTTCATGAAGTCGGCATGCTGATGAGCAACTCCTACGTGGTCTACGACCCAGATACCCTTGACGCTGTCTTGATAGACGCTGGCGATGATGCTTGGAAGATTCTTGACACCATTCAGGGTAAGCGTCTTAGGGTGTCCGCAATATATGCAACCCACTGCCATTTTGACCATGTTATGGCGGTTAACGACCTGCGCGATGCTCTTGGCTGTAAGTTCTACATTCACCGCGCTGATGAGGAGATACTACGTAACATGAAAGCAGACACTCGCCGTTTCCTGGGTATTGAGGTGGCAGACCCGCCAAGCCCAGATGGATACATAGATGAGGGAGACAGCATAAACATAGGCCGATGTAGTCTTCGCGTCATACATACTCCAGGCCACTCGCCTGGAAGCGTATGCTACGCTGGGGAGGGCATAGTATTCACAGGCGATACGCTCTTCAGAGCATCTATAGGCAGGACAGACGGGCCTGGGGGAGACACTGAGAAGATAGTCTCATCAATAGTGGGTAAGCTCTTCACCTTGCCCGACGATACGGTGGCTCTCCCTGGCCATGGGCCGCCTACGACGATAGGTGAGGAAAGGCTCAGCAACCCGTTTGTGGGTGAGCGGGGTATGCTGAGAAGGTCATGAAGAGATGGCGCTCACTCAAAAGCCTCAACGAGGCGATAACTAGATGCAGGTTATGTCCGCGCCTAGTGCGGCATAGGGAGTGGGTAGCCGCCAATAGGCCGCGGAGATACTCCAACGAGAGATACTGGGCGAGGCCCCTTCCAGGATTTGGAGACACCCAAGCTAGGCTGCTCATACTGGGCTTGGCTCCAGCGGCTCATGGTGGGAATAGGACGGGGAGGATGTTTACGGGGGATAGTGCTGGGAATACTTTGATGAGGGCGCTTTATGAGGCTGGGTTTGCCAATAAGCCGTTGAGCGAGAGGCGTGATGATGGGCTTGAGCTCCGCGATGCATACATAACAGCCACCATACGGTGCCCGCCTCCAGACAATAAGCCGACACAAGAAGAGATGCGGCGCTGCGAGCCTTATCTCATAGCTGAGCTGACGCTCCTAAAACGAGTAAAGGTTGTGGTCGCGCTTGGGCGTATAGCGTTTGAAGCCTATCTAAGGATACTACGCGGATACGGTGATGGTGTTAGATATGTTGAGAAGCCTGTCTTTGCGCATGGGGCTTGCTATACTTTCGTGGGCTATCTCTTTGGAAAGCCAGCGCCCTCGCTCATAGCTTCATACCATCCTAGTAGGCAGAACACGCAGACAGGTAGGCTAACCCCGCAGATGCTTAGCCAAGTCTTCATCAAGGCTCGCGAGCTGATTATGCGGTCTCCCTCCTAGAGCTTACGAGGAGTGCTCCAGCGCCGCTCACCGACACCAGAGAGGCCACCATGAATACCGATGATAACCCAAAGGTATCTGATACTATCCCTGAGCCGAAGCTGCCAGCGGTGCTCCCCACATCCACCATGCTCGTCATATACGCCAAGCCCATCGTCCTCTGCTCGGCTGGCACTATGTTCGCTACGTAGAAGACGCTTGAGGGTATAAAGAGCCCTTGGGCTAGGCCGTATAGGGCTGCGGCTACCCAGGCGAGGGCTGGGTTGGCGATGCTCAAGAGAGCGCCGCTGACGCTCATCATAGCCAGCGAGAGAACAGCAACACGCGCAGCCCCCATCTTACCTATCATATGCCCAGATAACGGACGGCCAGCGACGTTTGCCGCGCCTGTGAGCATGAAGAGAAGACCTACCTCCCACTCGCTGAACTTCATATGCTCCACCGCGAGGAGCGGTAGGAATGCTAGGAAAGCCCCTGCCGAGAAGCTGAGGACGAAGCGGCCAAACATTATGTAAGCCATGCGTCGGCTCAGTATCGGCTTCTGCGGTGATTGGGTTGTGTTGTTGCTCTTCTTCCTTGTCAGCATCTGTAATGCGCCGAGCAGCGATACTACTGCTCCTGTTATGAATAGGAGCTTATAGCTCCCCGCAGATATTAGGGCGACGCCAACTAGGGGGCCTATCGTCATCCCTATCGGCGGTGCTGTCAGGACGTATCCCACCGTCTTCGGCTGGCTAACCTCGCCCTCCTCGGTCTCTACCGAGAGGGTTAGCGCGGAGGGGTGGAATATCCCAAACCCCAATCCTCGCAGGAAACTCCCAAGGATAAGAACTAACGGGCTTGTAGCGAGAGCGTAGGTAATCATGCCAGTAGCGGTTAGCACCAGCCCGCTGCCAATCATCACCTCCTCGCCGACCCTACCCGCGAGTCGCGCCGCTGGAATTCTACTAACCAGAGTCGTGAAAGTAGCCACTGCGTATATCACACCAACCATTATGAGGTCTGCCCCCAACATCTGCGCATAGATGCTCAGATAAGGCGAGACCATGAATGTGGATAGGGTGAATGAGAGAAACGTTAGCCAGGTCAAGACGAATCTGCTGCCGATAACGGTCTTCAAACGCCCCGCCTCTGAGCACCGTAAGAGTCAGCTTAATTACCAACGCTTTAACGAGGCTTTAAATGTGAAAGAGGAGGTCTACTGCTATCTCTGCGGCGAGCCGCGTGGGGATGTTGTGGATTGGCGCTGCCGCTCCTGCGGCGGCCCTCTAACACTCCAACACGAAAATACCTTCTCAATACAACGTATAGCAACTACACGTTTTAGCATGTGGAGATATGCCCACGCGTTGGCGCCTTCTATCGTATGCGCGCCTGTTAGCCTAGGTGAGGGATGCACACCACTTGTAAATGCGATAAGGAGCAATATTTGGATGAAGTTGGAGCATGTTATGCCCACTCTATCCTTCAAGGATAGGGGCTCAGCCGCGCTGATGAGTTATGTCCGCTCCTTCGCTGGTAGTAGGAACATCAGGGGCGTGTCTGAGGACTCGTCTGGTAATGCTGGGGCATCAATAGCAGCTTACGCATCATACGCTGGGCTTGAGTGCAGGATATTCGCACCCACCACAATCTCGGAGCA
>WAQC01000060.1 GCA_015520425.1 Candidatus Pelearchaeum sp.
GCGCGAATTACGCGGCGCATTATCTTACCAGTCCGCGTCCTGGGAAGCTTATCAACTATATTCACATATCCTATCACGGCCACAGGGCCTATTTCCCTGCGTATCAACTGCCTTATCTCGTCGGCTGTCTTCTCCTTATCTACCGCTAACCCTACTTTGGGGGTTGCTAGTATGGCTATCACATCTCCCTTCTGGGGGTCTGGTACAGATACCACAGCAGCCTCCGCAACCGCTGGGTGCTGCATGACCACGTTCTCTATATCAGCAGGCCCGAGCCTGTGGCCAGCAACCTTAAGCACATCATCAACACGCCCAAGAATATACACATACCCGTCCTCATCCATGTATCCGTAGTCGCCTGTAAGGTATATGCCGTTAAACTTCTTCCAGTAGGTATCCACATAGCGCTGGGGGTCTCCCCACACGCTATACATGAATGCAGGCGGTACGGGGGGTAGTATAACCACGTTACCGCGGCTTCGCGCTGGGAGCTCCGAGCCGTTCTCATCTAGGATTTTTATATGTATCCCTGGGTATGGGAGACCTACCGAGCCCTCGCGGTAGCAGATTCCCCCAACGAGGCCGAAGCCTCCTGGCGCTGCTATGAAGCCGCTGTTCTCCGTCTGGCCCCATGTCTCAATTATGTGGCAGTCCTCTCTGCCGCGTGCCACGTTATCCTTGAGCCATCGCCAGGCTTCCATGCCTAGAATCTCGCCCGCGCTGACCAGTAGCTTGAGGGAGCTGAGAGAGTAGCGGCGCGGTATGTCATCACCGTACCGCATGAGCAGCCTAACACCAGTGGGAGCAACCCACATGGAGGACACGCCGTAGGTGTCTATAATCTCCCACCAAATACCTGGGTGAGGATGGTCTGGAGCATCCTCATACCACAGTACAGTAGCGCCGTTAAGCAAGGGTCCGTAAGTGCTGTAGCTGTGGCCGTTTATCCATCCTATATCTGGTGTGGAGAAGAAGACATCATTATCACCCCAGCCGAAGAGCCACTTATTATGAGCATAAGCCCACACGGTATATGCTCCATGCAGATGCACAACGCCCTTGGGCTTCCCAGTTGTTCCAGAGGTGTAGAGTATGAAGAGCGGCTCCTCGGCGTTTAGGTTTTCAGGCTCCACATGAGCGTTGGTTGGTGTATAGCCTATCAGCTCATGATACCACGAATCCCTGCCTCCCTGCATCTTGACATCAGGGAGGCCAACGCGCCTACATACTATAACATGCTCCACGCTTCCAGCTCTCTTTAGAGCCTCGTCAACAATCTCCTTCAACCTGATTATCTTCCCCCTCCTATACATAGCGTCAACCGTTATGACAAACCTTGAGTTGGAGTCGTTAATCCTGTCTGCCAGGGCTTGGACTCCAAAGCCGCTGAAGACAACGCTATGGACGGCGCCCAGCCGCGCTATGGCTAGTAGGGAGAACATGGCTTCTGGTATCATGGGCATGTAGATAGTTGCCCTATCGCCGCGCCTCATGCCCAGCTTCTTGAGAGCGTAGGCAAGTCTATTCACCTCGCGTAGCACGTCGCGGTATGTCAAGACCCGTGTTGAGCCGTCGCTGCCCACCCAGATTAGCGCAGCCTTATTCGCCTTGCCACCCCTTACATGCCTATCCAAGGCGTTGTGGGTTATGTTTATCCTCCCGCCAACATACCAGCGATAGAACGGTGGGTTAGAGTCGTCAAGCGTTATCTCCCAACGCGAGAACCACTCCAGCTCTCCCACAACACGGCTCCAAAAACCTATCGGGTCGCGTAGCGACTCCTCCCATACAGCCCTATGCCGCTCAACTAATCCCATTCTAAGAGAGGCAACATACAGCGAGTATATAAGAAATAATCCACGCTAGTAGATTCTCCTAAAGACGCCGATTCTCCTAAGCCTGTGCGCAAGAGTTGCAGCCAGCATAGCTTTGACCAGGTCAAAGGGTATGAACGCTGCCGCGCCTATCTGAAATACATGCGCGAACGTTGTAGGTGTGTTGGCTATTATGTTAAGCCAGTAGTATAGCCATAGTAGTCCAAGAGCATAGATTACCGATAGCGCTGCTATTGATGCTAATACTAGGCGTGGAAACCCTGTATGTGGTGTTGGTTTTGCTATGTATCCAGCTATGGCGGCTGCTGGTGGGAATGCGATAAGATAACCAGCGGTTGGCTTCAGCAATCCCGCGGAAAATCCTGCGAAGACAGGTATGCCAAGAGCCCCCAACGCTATATAGACGAGCATGGCTGAAAAACCTAGACGCGGCCCCAGGAGAAGGCCCGACAAGAGGACGAAGAAGACCTGTAGCGTGAATGGCACGGGTGCTAGTGGTATGGTAATCCAAGCGCCCACAGCCGTGAGCGCCGCGAAGAAGCCAGCTAAAACTACCGCAACGCTCCTAGAACGCATGATTCAAATATACAGCTGCACCCTCTCCACAATATCACGGATAGAGAGAACACCAATAACATGCTCATCGTTGTCCGTTACTGGTAAATGTCTAAACCTATGTGTAGCCATTATGTTCTTAGCCTCGGCTATGCTTGTCATCTCCTTAACTGTTATCGGATTCTTGGTCATATAATCTCTAACAAGGGATGTGCTCTCTACATCGTTCGCGAAAAGCCTTACAAAATCTCGCTCTGTTAGTATCCCTATGCATCTACCATCATCATCCAACACCAATACACACCCCACGTCGCTTGTTGTCATTTTGAGAGCAGCATCCTTGAGCGTCTCGTCCTCTCTAACCCATATTATCTTCCGCGTCATCACATCGCCGACGGTAAGCGGTGCCATGAGTCTAGATTAAGAAGGGTTATGTATAACCTTTTTCTAACAAGCGGGGCAAGTCAGCCAAACTCTCAATCACATAGTCAGGCTTCTCCGACGATTTGCCGATATCAAACAGCCTTGCAGCTCCAGTCCTAACCAATATGCCGAGAGAACCAGCGAGCCTAGCGGAGCGTATGTCAGTATCTATCCTATCGCCTATGAACGCTACTTCATGCGGCTTCAAGTCAAGGGCGGCAAATACTTGCTTATTCGTCTCCTCGGATGGCTTACCTACAGATATTGGCTTTATGCCTGTGGCTTTCTCAAGGGCTGCCGCGATAGCTCCAGCGCCTGGCTCAAACCCGCGCTCAGAGGGATACACGTTATCCAAGTTGGTACAAATGAAACGTGCCCCCGCGTTTATAGCGTGAGCCGCTGAGGCGAGCTTTCTATAGGTTAGCTCTCTATCCAGCCCAACAACCACAAACTCCGCTCTCTTCCATTCATCATCACTAACCATCTTAAGACCCAGAGCCTCGGCCTCGTCGGTAAAGCCGCTCTCAGCTACAGGGAAGACAAAAGCGCCTTTCTTTAAATCGTTTATATAACGCGCCGCGATAACGCCAGAAGTCAGTATCTCGTTCTCATCAACGACAATACCCATGCCCCTAAGCTTTTCAGCATACCGCCTGCGCGTTAGTGTGGAGTTATTCGTGAGGAAGAGAATCTTATAACCCATCTCCCGCAGTTTGGATAAAGCAGCCCCAGCGCCCGCGATGGGCTTGTTACCAACATACACGCACCCATCCAGGTCTATCACCAGGCCCCTAACGTTAGATAGGCTCATCAAAGCCTGAAGCTATGCGGGGCAATTTAACCATGATAGAATGTTAATAAGCGTGCCTGGCTGACCGTTGCCAGGGATGCATGAAATAGACATACGTCGCTATCATGCTGAAAATTATGAAGAGCTTTACCAGAGTTTTGAGTGGAGTATTCCTGAGCGATTTAATGTCGGGAGCGCAGTATGCTGTAGGAATGCTGAAAAACACGGCGATGCTATTGCTATCCACTACTATGATGGAGCGGGAAAGTATGATGAGATAAGCTTCGCGAGAATGCATGAAAGCTCCAACAAGCTGGCAAACTATCTGAAGGAACTTGGAATAAAACGCGGCGATGTTGTAGGTGTATGCCTTCCCCAGAGACCTGAGCTAATCCAGTCATGGCTGGCAATATACAAACTAGGATGCGTAGCCCTCTCCATGACCCCGCTCTTCGGCACTGATGCGATAACCTACAGGCTAAAGCATAGTGAGGCAAAAGCCCTGATAATAGAGGCCGAAAGGGATGACGTGAGGAAAGCAGTACGAGACATCAATACGCTAAGGCATGTTATTCTGGTTGATGCGGGAGGAGGACTTGGTGAGAAGGAGAGGGAGATTGAGGAAGCAAGCGGCGCGTCAGGCTCTCTAGATGTAGCCGATACTGGATGCGATGAGCCCGCCCATCTATTCTATACATCAGGAACTACAGGGCCGCCGAAAGGAGCGCTTCATGCCCATAGGTTCCTACTGGGCCATATACCTTGTTACCAGCTATACTTTGAGATAGCTCCTAGAGAGGGTGATGTCTTCTACACCCCCGCTGACGCTGGCTGGATAGGCGCTGTAGGCGACTTGATACTGCCCTCACTATACTTCGGATACCCCGTCGTGCTCCACCGTAAAGTAGGTAGATTTGAGCCAGAAGAGTGTCTAAGATTAATGGAGAGGTTCAAGGTTACGTGCGCATTCATACCCCCGACAGCGCTTAGAATGATACGCAAAACCTATCCAAGCCCGCTTGAAGAATTCAACCTAAAAATCAGAGCGATATGCAGCGCTGGCGAATCGGTGGGCCGCGAGCTCATACTATGGGGGCGTGAAAAACTAAACACGCCAATAAACGAGTTCTACGGCTGTACTGAGGTGAATCTAATAGTGGTTAACTGCACGACGCTCATGAAGACTAAGCCAGGGGCGCTTGGGAAGCCCTCGCTGGGGCATGTGGTTGATGTGATAGATGCAGCGGGAAATAGGCTGGGCGCTAACGAGACAGGCTACATAGCTGTCAAGGGACCAGACCCAGTAATGTACCTGGGCTACTATAAAGACCCCGACGCCACTGCGCGAAAATTCATAGCTGGCTGGTTCGTTCTCGGCGACCTCGGATACAAGGACGAGGATGGGTATTTCTGGTTTATATCACGCGCAGACGACCTGATAAAGACATCAGCATACCGCATAGGCCCCGACGAGGTTGAGAACGTGATAAACCAGCATCCAGCGGTGCTTGAGTCAGGGGTGATAAGTAAAGAAGACCCCATGAGAGGAAGCATAATCAAAGCATTCATAGTGTTGAGAGACGGGGTAAAACCTGAGGAAAAACTGAAGGAGGAGATTAAAAACTTCGTCAAGAGTAGGCTCGCAGCATACGCATATCCCCGCGAGATAGAGTTCGTCAACCAACTACCAAGAACAACAACAGGAAAACTCCAACGCTATATGCTGAGAAAACTTGAGAGAGAACGTGGGTAAAATAAAAACGTAAAAGAATAAAGAAAACCTCAATATTCACGCTCTAAAAATTAGAATAGCCCAAACATTTTACAGGTTGTTTTTCGTATGTATTAAAATATTTAGCGTGGAATAAAATAACGATTCCCGTATGTCAAAGATCAGGGTTGCTATAATAGGCGTTGGTAACTGTGCATCGGCGCTCGTCCAGGGGGTTTACTACTACCGAGACGCCGATGACGCTGACTTCGTCCCAGGTCTCATGCACGTAAGGCTTGGCCCTTACCATGTAAGCGATATAGAGTTCGTGGCCGCTTTTGATATTGACAAAAATAAAGTCGGAAAAGACTTGTCGCAGGCGATATTTGCGCCGCCAAACTGTACGTTAAAGTTCAGCGACGTACCGAGGCTGGATGTTGAGGTTCTTCCAGGAAGGGTTCACGACGGCATAGGGAAATACCTGCACGGCGTCATAGAAATCCATAACTCCAAAACGATAGATGTCGCGGATGTCCTGAGAAGCACTAAGGCTGATGTGGTGGTTAACTTCCTGCCAGTAGGTAGCGAGCTGGCTACCCGCTGGTATATGGAGCAGGCGCTGGAGGCTGGGACTGGCGTAGTCAATGGAATTCCAGTCTTCATAGCGCGTGAGCGCGAGTGGCAGGAGATGTTCGCCCAGAGGCGGGTCCCGCTAATAGGTGATGATGTCAAATCACAGGTCGGGGCAACAATACTGCATAGAGTGCTCACAAAGCTCTTCATAGACAGGGGCGTGAAGATAGACAGGTCTTACCAGATAAACTTCGGTGGAAACACAGACTTCCTCAACATGCTGGAGCGCGAGCGGCTACACTCAAAGAAAATCTCCAAGACTCAGGCGGTTACTTCGCTGATACCCTACGACCTAGGTGCTGAGAACATACACATAGGGCCAAGCGACTATATTCCGTGGCTTAAGGATAGGAAGTGGGCGTACATCAGGATTGAGGGCTCCGCCTTCGGCGGCGCGCCGCTCACGGTTGAGGCCAAGCTTGAGGTGTGGGATAGCCCCAACTCGGCTGGCGTGGTGATAGACGCGGTACGGTGCGTAAAGATAGCGCGCGACAGGAATATAGGAGGCGTCCTGATAGGGCCATCAGCATACTTCATGAAGTCGCCTCCAATACAATATCCAGATGAGATAGCTCGGAAGATGGTGGAGGACTTCATAAACGGGAAAACAACACAGTAAAAATTTTATCCAGCGACCCCCTCAAGCTCGCCAAAAGCGTCGCCTAGCCGAGCAAGAGCGCGGCGTTTCTCCGCCTCAACCAAGTCTGAAGCATTAATAGAATCAACGACCTGCTGGAGCCGCCAGAGTATCTCGGCCGAGCCATACCTATCAACGAGCTCCTCGGCGAGTATCGCGGGGTCTCTGAAACTTGGTGATGTCTCGTAGTAAACCATGCTCCCCAGAGCTAGTAGCTTCACAATCTCGCGGCCAACCCCATGAACCGCTAAGAGCTGCTCATAGTCGCGCGGGGGCGAGGAGTGGAGCCTCTGGAGGAGCTTCCAGTTTATAGAGCCACGCGGAGTTAGGAAGGTGACGTACTCAACACGGTTAGGGTCTTGGGTCAGCTTTGTCTGTTTATGCATTCTAAAGTATGTCTGGAGCCTACGTAGCTTGCTTGGCTCCCATTCAAGCAGCTCTACTGATGTTCTTCTTGCTTCAGCGCTATCGCGGGCGGTCATGTCAAGTACTATAGGCTTCTTCTCAACGGCCAGAATACCGTTATGCGGCTCGTCCACGAAGCTCTTAACGTTTCCAGAGAACCAGTGGTAGCGTCGTGCGTTTGTTGAATAGGGCTCGCGGCTGAGCTGTATGATTGTCCATATCCTAGACCTTGAGAGGAGCATCATGTGGAAGTATAGGTCGTAGCCATCCTGTAGCGCTACGCTGTCTATCTTAGCGACCATGCGGCTGCAGTAGAGTAGGTACTGTACCCACCTCTCACTAAGCCCGAAATACTCCGCTATGCTCTCTAGCTCTTTGGGCACGTCAAAGCGTGATAAGCTTTTACCGCCTAGTACTGCTACGCCTGACTGGGGGTTTAGCGTCTCCTTGAGTATAGCACCCATTATCAGCGTTGAGTCTCCCTCAAGCTCGTCAAGCCCGCTCGCTACTAGGAGGAAGTCTAGGAAGTAGGGTTCAGCCATACTCTCAACTAGGCTGTCAGGGCCGTATAGGCTCAGATAGCTTTGCAATATCTCCCCAACAACCCGTTTAGTAATTACATAATATCTCTCTCCAAATCTCTTATTGGTGAGCTTAAGTTCGCGGATGCCAGCCCTATACATGCCCCTAAGCAGCTCTCCGCATATCCGTCCAGGGATTTAAACTAGAGAGCGACAAAACATTATAGAATATACTCCACGACTATTGAGTATATTACGCGCTGAATCTCTCAATAGTCTGCTAGACCTTCTATCCTACGGCGGCGCGACTTTATGCGCACCCAGAGATAAACGGCGACCGAGATTAGCGTTGGTATGTAAATCGTGAAGAGCTGGAAGTACCAGACTAGGAAGAATCCATAGAAGGTTTGTATCGCTAGGAAGAGTAGTGAGACTAGAAGCATGATTATGGTTGCGTTTCTCCAGTGTCGTTCTTCTTCGCTGCTCAACTAGCTCCCTGCTCCAGAGCAAGAAGCTCTTTGAGCGATATATCTACGTACTGCCCGTTGGGGAGTTTGCGTCTGATGATTATGGGCAGGACCCCCCTCTCCAGCTCCCGCGCCGCTATATCTATCGGCGTATCGTCGGGCTTAACCTCCACTAGGGGGAACGCCCCTAGGGAGAGCTGGAGAGCGCGCCCCCCAAGAATACGCGCCCGCTCATATTTTGTGAGCTTGAAGAGTGCAGGTGATGACATGGCAAGGTTGCAGAGAGGAATCAAAGCCATAATTTATACGAATAATAAGGCGTGCCGCTGGCTGTGTTCTTAAATAAAAACGTTTCAGAGAAAGGGGGTTGTGGAGGGTTTAATCCTCGCTCTCGCCGCCTTCCTCTTCCTTCTTCTTGCCAGGCCCGCCCTTCTCCTCTAGCCGTGAGGCTGCGATGATGTCGTCTATCTTCAGAATCATGGACGCAGCCTCAACTGCCGACTTTATCGTCTGCTTCTTAACCAACAGCGGGTCTATGACATCCAACTTATACATGTCCGCCAGCTCTGCCTCAAAGACGTTGACGCCATACCAGAGCTTGCCCTCCTTGTGCTTGGACCTCAGGTTGACCAGCGTCTCTATCGGGTCCATTCCAGCGTTCTCGGCTAGCTGGCCTGGGATTATCTCTAGAGCTTCTGCGAAGCGCTCCACAGCTAGCTGCTCCTTGCCTGGCAGCGTCTTGGCGTAGTCCCTCAGCCTTAGGGCTGTCTCTATCTCGCTTGCACCACCGCCTGCGACGACCTTGCCCTCCACTATCACGTCCTTCACCACGTTTATCGCGTCCTTGATTGAGCGCTCAGCCTCATCCACTATCCTCTGCGTACCGCCCCTTATCAGCACTGTGAGAGCCTTCGGGTTCTCGCAGCCCTCTATGAATATCATCTTATCCTCTCCTACGCGCCTCTCCTCTACCAGCTGAGCCTTGCCCAGGTCCTCGCTCCTTAGGTCGTCTATGCGTGTTATCACCCTGCCCCTAGTAGCCTTGGCTAGCTTGTCCATGTCGCTCTTCTTAATACGCCTGACCGCCATGATTCCCTTCTTGGCCAGGAAGTACTGGGCTAGGTCGTCTATGCCCTTCTGGCATAGCACCACGTTAGCGCCTGTTGCGGCTATCTTCTCCACCATCTCGCGGAGCATGTCCTCCTCCTGCTTCATGAATGCGCGCATCTGCTCAGGCGTCTCTATGTTCAGCTTAGCGTCAAACTCTGTCTTCTCAATCTCCAGCGAAGCATCCAGCAGGGCAATCCTAGCGTTCCTCACAAGCTTCGGCATGTCGGCATGAACTACCTCCTTGTCAAGAACTATACCATCAACCAGCTTGGTGTCGCGGAGAGACTGGCCCTCCTTCTTCTCAATCTTAACGTCATCAAGGTCAACAACCCATCTGTCGCCTACCTTCTCGGCAACACGCGTTACCGCCTCAACTGCTATCTCAGATAGGTAGTCGCTCTCCTCGGCCACGAGCTTGCTGAGCATGGAGGTCTTGGCGACCTTCTTGAGTACCTCCTTGTCGTTGGGGCTTACCTTAATCCCTATCTCGTCTAGTATATCTAGGCTCTTTAGCGCTGCCTTGCGGTAGCCCTCAATTATAATCGTTGGGTGTACCTCTTTCTCTATCAGCTCCTCAGCCTTTGCGAGTAGCTCGCCAGCTAGGACGACTGATGTCGTTGTGCCGTCTCCGACCTCCTCATCCTGAGCCTTGGCGACCTCAACCATCATCTTAGCGACAGGGTGCTCAACATCCATCTCCTTGAGAATCGTGGCACCGTCATTCGTGATGACGATATCGCCGAAACTATCCACGAGCATCTTGTCCATGCCGCGCGGGCCTAGGGAAGACTTCATCGTCTCGGCGATTACCTTGGCCACCATAATGTTGGCCGACTGGGTCTCCCTGCCCCGCATGCGGCGTGAGCCTTCCTTAAGGACGATGACAGGTTGAGTTGCGGAACCTACAGTAGCACCTCCCATAGCAGACATAATCTACAACACCTCTAACCAGACGCGCAGTGCCCCACATTATAAACCTTGGCTTATAAAAGCCGATTGCAGGCTCGTCGCGGCGTTTTTACGCTTTTCTGGCCGTCATTTTTCAGGAATTCGGTTATAGATATTCTTATGAGCGCTTGCTGATGTGCATTTATTGAGTATGGGGGTGCGCAAGGAATTAATCGCGGCGTATTACGCTGGTATGGCTGGTGAGTGTCGGTGAAGCTAATATCAGTAAAGTTGCCAGAGGCGCTGATTGATGGTATGGACGAGCTGGTTAAGAGGGGCGTTTACCCAAGCAGAAGTGCTGTCATGCGCACAGCAGTTAGGGACCTGCTTAGAAAGGAGCTGTGGAAACAGTAGCTATATCCTGAACGGCAGATTCTTCACACTGACGACACGTCCATAGACATACTTCAAATCCGTCACGGATGAAGCGAAGTCAAGCTCCTCGCCCGCGTCGCTTGGAAGGTAGCGTATATACGGCCCAGCAGGCTTGTCGCGGAGCTCCATGTAGAAGAAGAGCGGCAATGTGGTGGAGTTGTAGTATTCAAAGAATGGGTAGAGTATTCCTAGGAGGTGTTTTTCGCGTTGTGCTAGGTGCCAGATTGGTGGTGTTGAGGTGCTGTCGCTCATCGTCGCTACGAGCCGCATTAGTGAAGCGAGGCTGCGCGCCCTAACCATTATGGGCTTCTCGTCGTGCGAAACACTGCTGCGTTGCCTCACCGCCTCGGCGACGAAATGAGGTGTCTCCTCAATCTCAACAACCACGCAGTTGATATACTTACCAGCTTCAGGGGTTGTTGTGAGCTTTACCTCCTCCTTCTCCAGATTGGTGTATGCGATGTATGGTGGGGGCTGGTCTTCATACCATACATAGGCTAGTATTGGTATGTTTCCCTTCCAGAAGGGGATGGATGTCATATGCGCTATGACGTGCTTCCCGCGTAGTGGGAACCACCATAGGAGTGGAGGATAATCGCTCCGTGTGGTTGCTAGTCTGGCGAGGCTAAGCAGGTCCTCAACCTCCACCGCCACGGGAGGTTTTTCATGAAACGCTTTGGCTGTCTGCTTCTTCTTCAAAGCCGCCGTATCAACGTTATCGCTCTGTAATATATTCTGCTCACTCTTTATAAGCCCGCTTGGGATAATCATAAATGCATGAAGGAACTCTCGGCCGATGCCTACAAGCTCGCTAAAGAGGCTTTAATGACTAGGATAGCTGGTGAGGTAATCTTCGCCCAGCAGCCTGGTGAGGCTCTCAGGAAGTGGCGTGTCCTCTTTGAGGAGAGCCAGACAGAGCTCGCGCGGGCTATGGGAATAGCCCCCTCAGTCCTGAGCGACTACGAGAAGAACCGCCGAAAATCCCCTGGAACCAACTTCATCAGACGCTATGTCTCGGCTTTGATAGAGCTTGACGAGAAGCGCGGAGGGGCGCATATACGGAGATTCAGCAACGTGGTTAAAGACTTCAGTAGCGTCATACTCGCTATAGCGGAATTTACCAAGCCGCGAACAGCCGAGGAGATGGCGCGCGCGTTAGACGGCGTGTGGCTAGCTGGGAAGAGTAGCATGGACGCGGCGATATACGGATACACGGTCGTTGATAGCCTTCAAGCAATAATGAACCTAGACTCGCATGACTTCCTGCATCTTTTCGGGCAGAACTCCATGCGCCTAGTGGTCTTTACTGGAGTTAGTAGGGGAAGGTCTCCTATAATAGCTGTTAAGATATACCCCATCAAGCCGAAGATGGTCGCTATACACGGTCCGCGGAGCCCGTCTGAGGTTGACCCGCTGGGTAAGGAGCTTGCTGAGAGAGAGGGGATACCATACGTGCTTTCGCTCAAGAAAGATGTGAATAGCCTGATAGCTGCGCTCAGTAGGTTGTAGTGGTCGTCTCCTTACGCACCAGCTTAGCGTTGAGAATACCATTAACGTATCTAACGTCCTTTACAATGACCTCAAACGGTAGGTGTAGCGTTCTCTTGAAGCCCATCCCTCCTCTGACTATGAGCTTACGGCCGACGAGCTCTATCTTCACCCTATTCTCAGGGCCTGGCACTTGCGCAGTGAGGCTTAAGTGGTCTTCCTCTTCACGCAACTCGCAGAGCAGGTCGCTCCAAGCTTTCTTCCTGAGCGCCTTATTCAGCTCGCGTATCCAGTAAAACGCTAAACCAGCTGTCAAGGCTACGAGAATAATGCCGAGCAACCCTTTCTGAAACCTGAAGAGGAGCGTGGCTATGCCTATGAAGATTAGTGCTATGATTAGGTAGAGTATGAAGGAGGACGGTATGTCAACGCCTCTACCCCTACCCCTCTGCAGGCCTAATCACCCCAGTATTATGGTCATGTAGCGTAAGACCACCACTCCATCTTCTACCATTATCGCACCCACATTTAAGCTATCTCCCTCAAGCCAGTAGAGAACCCTTCCAAGCCCCCTCTCCGTGACCCAGTTTTGGACGAACTCGTCCAGCCTTGCTTTTACGCTCTCAACGTCTCCCTCACTTATTAGGCGCGCAGAGCCCTCAAAGAAGACGAGGTTAGCGTTTATCTCTTCAGGCTCCTCAACCCTAAGGCCAGAATCCTTAAGATGCTTGAGGACTATCTCAATCCTCTCCTCAAACGTAAGCTCCTTAACCTCTGGAGCGCTGGCTCCAGCGAGCTTGAAGAGGAAGTTTCTAAACGCCTCCTCAACACTATCGCCCAAGCCGACGAAATACTGGCCTGTGAAAGCAGCCCCAACCGCAGCCACAGTCCCTATCTGAGTAACCACCACTCCCTCAGCCTGGCCCGCAGCTCCCGCGGGAGCTGTATAGACGGGGATTATATAGACTGGGTGCTGGCCGATGTTGTAGAGTATCCTCTCACCTATGCGTGGTGGATTCTCAGGGTCGGTGGTGAGTAGCGTCTTGATTACCCTGAAATCGGGGTCGCGTTCAAGCGCCTGGCGTGCAGCCGTTGGTCCGAGGAGCTTCGTCTCAGACTCTGGTGGAACGGCGTAGAATATCATCTCGCCAGTATAGGGGTAGTCGTTCCTCACTACTATATATCCTGCCAGGTTCCTGCCCTGCGCTCCCCTCACCTCAAGCGAGAGAAGCCCCAGAAACTCCATCTTGCTAAAGCCCTGCGGCTTCTCCATAATATAATACACGCTAAGCCCCTGCGGGACCTCGTAAAACTCGCGAGCCTGGATAAACGTGGCTGGGTCGGTAACGTGGTAGATGTTGAACATCTCTACACGCCACCTAAAGAGCTCGGCAGGATACCTAATCTGGTTCCTCAACCACTCAGGAACATCCGTAGTAATGTAGTCTGAATAAACCGTTTTGAAGAGCTGGGAGAAGAAATCATTACCCGTTACTATGATTTTGATTGTCCCGTCATACGCGTCTACGAGTGCGAAGCCTAGAAGGCGCGTGAAGGGGTTGCTGCGGGACCATGGTAGGTTGTCTGTCTTTAGGGCTACGATTAGTGGTACCAGCCAGTTGGCGCGCTCGCCGTTGGTTACGGGGAGCATGTCCACCAGCTTCCCGTCTTGCCAGCGGTAGGCGAAGTAGGGGAGAACGAGCTGCACCCGCTCATGGACATCGCGGTAGCGGAGTAGGTGTATTGTCCTGTCTGGATAGCTTAGGAAGAATGTTATGTCAAATATCCAGCTCAGTGGTGGTGATACCTTAACCCCGCCACGGCCATCGTAGCGCACACCACCTATCTCGTCTGAGGTCTCCTTTCCCTCAATAATCGCAGCCCACGTAGTGCTGAACAAGCTATCAGCGCCACCCTCGCCATAGTATATGCGGCGCTCGCGGAAGAAGAGGCCAGGGTCAACCACATCTCCAGTATGCGCGTTAAGCATGAGGAAGCCCTCTGGAATATGGGTATAGACTAGATGCTCGTTATACCATAGGTCTGCCGCCGTTACTGTGGGAGGAAGTACGGGCTTCATAGAGGCGCTCCAGTATAGGGTGTCGTTAAAACGTAGAATGTCTGAGTCCTCAAACTGGACGTAGGGTATCAGGCCTATCTCTGGCTTGAGCTTGGCGAACGCGGCGTCCCAGTCCCAGAGACGCACCCGCGAGAGTATATCCATGTTACTCTCTATGTAGCTGTCTATATTCTCAGGCGGTATGGTAACGAGGCTGAAGTTGTATGTCATTATCTTTATGTCGTCAAGCCGCGCCAGGTAGCGGTTTACCGCTATCTCCTGCGAGACATACGGGCCCTGCCACTCAAGCTTCTGGGCGTCGGCTATGCTGTTCTGGATAGTTACCGCCGAGGCGACGGCCAGCGCTATCAATATGAGCGCACCAGCCCTGAGATAGATATTCCGCATAACAGGCATCTTACGCGAGTCCCAGTAAGCGAATAACGCGAATATCGCAGAAGTTACGAAGGCCGCTGTAATGAAAATCTTTGTGTTGAAGTTTATGTAGTTTGAGAAGAAGATGTTAAACCCAGTCCAGGCGAGGCCTAGGCTGATTAATGCTTCTATTGTTGATGTCTTTATAGTCGCTACTCCCTTCTCTATGAATGAGATTACTGTATGTGTTATTACCTTGATTATCTGGGTCAGCCCTATCAGGAGTATGAGCCTTATCCCTATTGCGCTGAGTATGGGTGGTATTAGCAGAGTTAAAGCTGGCGCAGCCTTTATCACCACTTCAGCACCTGTTGCTGAGCGCTGCTCAAACGCCGTGAAGGGGAGGGTGAAAATTCCTGGAACGTGCTGAAGGCCTGAATCCCAGCCGCTGACGCTTGCTATGAGTGTCATTCCAAAGAGGGCGTTGGACATTATCAGGGAGCCTATGAGCACCTTAGTTATCTGCCACATAACGAATGTGGTGGGCTGCAGCCTGAAGCGCTCAAAGTTGAAGAGCCGCGGATGGAACAGCCCACCGCGCATACTGGCGAGGAATGTACGGAGAGCCCATAGGGTAAGAGATTTTCTATCCCTTATGTTAAACCTGACAAACGCTATAACTGCGAGAATTAGCCCGCCCACATAGCTGAAGAAGAACGGCCTGATATACAGGTCGCCGAACTCGCTTATGTTTAGAAAGACCTGTAGTAGCTGGTTTCCGATGAGAGAGAAGAGTAGGGCAAAGATGATGAAAGAGACTATCCAGATAATCGCCCTACCCCTGCGCCTATCCTCATACATCTACTGTTCAGCCAACTTTTAGCCATGCTAACTGGCGACATTATAAGGTTTGACCAGAAATAGGGGCTATCTTCTCCTGATTTGCGTCGCGTCGTTCCAGAGGTATCCGAAGTAGTTCCTGGCATATTTCGCCAGGCCAGGGTGGTCTGACCATATCGCTAGGAGAGGGCCACTCCCATCATCGCCAGCGAAGACTATCACAACCTCGCGCGAGTCAGCTATAACGCCGCCTCCGAACATCTGGTCTCTAACCCGAACCTCAGCAACATCAAGCAACTTCTTCAAGAAAGACTGCTCAACCGTGTTGGAGACCATTATCTGAACCTGACATCCGCGCGTACGTGCTGCGCCAGCTATTGACTGAATCATCATAACTATCTCCTTGTTCAGTGCTGGTGCTGCTATGAGTAGCTCCTGTTCGCAGCGCGTAGATACGTCACGTATAGTCTCCATTATGCTGGCCTCGCCTCTCAGTATCCATATATCAGGCCTCTCCTTAGCTCCCCTCTTCTCGTATATCGGCATAAGCTCGCTCAGTACGGTCTCCTCATTCCCCCTAAGCCGCTTCTCAAGCCTCAGGCGTAGAGACTCCAGCGCCGTGGCTGGGGACTTAGGCACATACCTAGCGGGCCTACCGCCATGTGTTTCAATAAAGCCCTTCTCGTCAAGCGCGCCCAGAACCTCATAAACCTTGGAATAAGGCACCTGCGCCGCTTCACTAATCTCGCTAGCGGTCATCGGGCCATTCTCCACCAGCGTTATGTATGCTCTGCTCTCATACTCAGTTAGGCCCAACTCCTGTAGCGCCTTCCTCACCCGCTCACTAACAGATGATTGCTGGGACATAGCTGAACCGCCTATATCCTACTATCCTACTCAAGCAACCTATTATAAGGTTAAGGACTTGACAAAACGATGCTATCTATGTTTCAATTCTAAAGAAGCGTATGACAGCCTTAAGGAGGGCATAGCCAGCCAAGACTATTGCTATAAGAGAGCCTGTCAAGACGCCTAACCATGTGTAGATAATTCCTGGGACGACTATTCCAAAGAGCTGGGTGTCTGGTATGTTGAGGAGTAGCTGTAGGTATGTTCCTACTATGAATGTTATTATGAGCGCCTGCACTATTGTGGCGAATAATAGTTTTCCACGGAAACGGAAGTTCATGGCCATCTTCCATGCGACGTAGGTGGCGACGAGATTCGCTAGGGTTCCTCCAACTATATCCACAACACCCAGCGGGCTAACGCTGTTAGCTATCAATGTCCCGATGGTAATCCCCACCACCGCTGACAGGCCAAAGACCATAGAAAGAGGAAGAAGCATATCAGCAATCCTCACCTGCACAACCTCAAAGCTTATCCCAGCCAGCGCTATAACCCCAGCCGCGTACAGCGCAGCCAACAAAGCGGCAGTAGAGACATCTCTGAGCTTCATACCAGAAATCAAAAACCAGTCCCCAAACCTAGATAAAATACTATTTTCTCAACAATCTACATACTCTCTTTATCAGGGTTATTCGTATGGAAATCCTTATAAAAAGTCCCACAGGCCTCGCCGCCTGGAAGTGAAGATAGAGATGGCCGTTATAACGGAGTCTGAAATTCTCCAGAAGAGCAAAAGGAAGCTTGTCACGAAGACTAGGAGCATCTGTCCTGAGTGTAACAGGATACTCCCTGCCGACGTGGTGGAGGAGGATGGCAAGATTAAGATTTACAAGACCTGCCCTAAGCATGGGGAGTTTGACGACCTCTACTTCGGAGATGCTGAGATGTACTACAAGTTCGCCCGCTGGCTCCACGATGGTAAGGGTACAGGAAACCCGAATGTTGAGATGCCTAAATGCGCATGCCCAGCCAACTGCGGGCTCTGTAGCAGCCACCTAAGCCACTCAGGTCTGGCTAACCTCGTAATCACAAACCGCTGCGACCTACACTGCTGGTATTGCTTCTTCTATGCTGAGAAGGCTGGCTACATCTACGAGCCTACGCTAGACCAGATACGCGAGATGGCCGAGGCGCTCAAGGCAGAACGCCCAGTCCCAGGCAACTCTATACAAATCACAGGAGGCGAGCCCACGCTCCGCGACGACCTGCCAGATATAATACGGATAATCAAACAAGCAGGCGTTGACCATGTACAGTTGAACACAAACGGAATAAGGCTGAGCCATGACCTGGAGTACTTCAGAAAGCTGAAGGAGGCAGGCGTAAGTAACCTTTACATGAGCTTTGACGGCGTAACCCCGAAGACAAACCCGAAGAACCACTGGGAGGTTCCTAAAGTTCTTGAAAACGCGCGTAAAGTGGGCGTAGGGATAGTTCTAGTCCCAACAGTTATCAAGAGCGTAAACGACCACGAGCTCGGAGACATAATCAGGTTCGGCTTCAAGAATATAGATGTGATAAGGGCTGTAAACTTCCAGCCCGTCTCGCTCACGGGTAGGATGCCCAAGAAGGAGCGCGAGAAGTATAGGATAACTATACCTGACTGTATAATCAGGATAGAGGAGCAGACTAATGGAGAGATACCGCGCGACGCATGGTTCCCAGTCCCCGCATGCACGCCGTTGACACACTTCATAGAAGCGCTCACAAGAAGAGCGCACTACGAGCTGAGCATACACTTCGCCTGCGGCGCAGGCACATATGTCTTCAAAGACGGCGACAAGATGATACCGATAACAGAGTTCGTTGATATTGAAGGGCTAATCAAATACCTACAAGACAAGACAGAAGAGATTGAAGCAGGAAAGAACAGGTGGTGGGTAGCCACAAAAGTTCTCTTCAACCTAGGCAAGTTCATCAACGAGAAGAAACAACCAAGCGGAATGAACCTAAAGCGTATGCTGTATGACATAATGATAAAACACGACTACAGCAGCGTAGGCAAATGGCACCTAAGAAGCATGTTCCTAGGAATGATGCACTTCATGGACAAATACAACCACGACGAAGAGCGCCTAAGGCGCTGCGACATACACTACCTTACTCCTGATATGCGTATAATACCTTTCTGCGCCTTCAACGTCATCCCAGAATGGTATCGTGACAGGATACAGGCACAGTATGGAATACCGATAGAGGAGTGGGAACGGAGAACAGGCAGAAAACTAAAAGACGACTTCTACAAACGCAAACTACCTACAAAGCAACCCGCCATACCCATGGCATCAACAAAAACAGCTGGATTCGGAGGAGCTAAAGCGGTGCCAGTCATACAAGGCGGCTCTGGAAAAGAGGAGAGCTGCGGCCCATCATGTGCTTGTAGCCATTAGATTCCATATCACTCTAATTTTTATTGTAGTTGTAGCATAGTGAAAAATGCTCAGCGCACATGGTTATAAAATGTCCTA
>WAQC01000061.1 GCA_015520425.1 Candidatus Pelearchaeum sp.
TCATCATTCCCACCACATGAGTGGAGGGAGGATGTTTATGTCAAGACACCGCCTCTCACGATGCTGAATATTGAGGGGAAGCTCACGCTTTTTCCAAGGGATTTTAGGGTTGAGGTTTTGCTTGACGCCCTCACGCCCAGGCTTGGGTTGAGGAAGTATGAGGAGGAGAAGGGTGTCAGGTACGTTGTTCGTAGGAATACCACATCAAGGGCTTTGAGGATATTTGAGTGGTACGCGCGGAAGAGCTGGAAGAAGAAGGAGCTTAGAATTCTATGGGCTGTAATCTTCGCGGCGATGCACCGTAGTGAGCAGTTCCCTTCAATAAAGCTGGACTCCATAGCGGAGCTCGCTGGATACGGCCCCCAGATATGCGCTGAGGTCATAGATAAGATAGCCAAGAGCAGGCGCGAATCGCGTATAATCCCAGGCTCCATAGAGTATGAGATTGATATGACGCTTGTCCATTCTACTCTCAGGAGTTTCTTGACGGAGATGCCGAGCCAGACTGAGGAGCTTATCATGGATGTGCTATGCTCAGGCGTGGCCAGCTCTGTCGCAGACCTTCACGCGCGTCTGGCTGGTTATGGTTTTAGCATGAGCGCCGTCTATAAGACTGTTGAGAAGCTCAAGAGGAAGGGGTATGTGAATACGATTAGGCATGTGAAGGTAAGCCGCCGCGGCCCCATGCGTGAGCTCATGTCCCCAAACTGTAGAAACTGTTTCTACGGCTACTCAAACGAGGAGACATGTTGTAGGGATGTGATTAGGCAGCTCCGCGATTATCTACGAGCCAGGTATGGTGGCGAGCTTACCGAAGAGCAGAGCGCAGCGCTCTACATGTCAATAAAGACAGCTCCATTTGGTTCTAGGGCTGTTAGACGTCTCCTAAAGGCGCTGGAGCTGGTTCACCAGGCCGAGAGGATGATACACGACAGGCATGTTATGCTTATGCTGCGGAAGCTTGAGGATGTCTGTAAGCTGAGGATGCCTATAACAGCTCTTACTGCGCAGAAGCACTAGCGAGGCGCTGGAGCTGCTTCCACCTCTCCTCCACATACGCCTTCAATTGTTGTAGTAGCTTAGAATTCTCAGGCTTGAGCAGGTGCTGCATCCTCCCCTGAACCTTGATGAACTCCTCAAGCGGCCTCGGCTTGGGGGGCACGTAGGTTATTCGGTAGGCGCCCTCCTCAATCTCGTATAACGGCCAGTAGCCAGTCTCCACCGCCAGCCTAGCGATTTTGATTGTCTCGCTTGTCCCGAAGTACCAGCCCCTAACGCATGGAGCTATAATATGCAGGAACGATGGGCCCTCGTGGCTCTGGGCTTTCCGCACCTTGTTGGCTAGGTCGCGCCAGTGTGATGGCGATGCAGTAGCCACGTATGGTATTTTATGCGCCGCGACTATCTCCACGATGTCCTTCTTCTGTTGCTGCTTACCAACTATAACGCTTCCTGCTGGTGTTGTCGTGGTGCTCACACCCAGAGGCGTAGCACCTGAGCGCTGAATCCCAGTATTCATATACGCCTCGTTATCATAGCATACGTAGAGGAAGCTATGGCCGCGCTCCAACGCTCCTGAGAGCGACTGGAGCCCAATATCATACGTGCCCCCATCGCCAGCGAACGCGATTATGTAGTGCTTCTGCCGTCCATATTTTCGGGAGAGGGCTTTTAATGCTGCCTCAACACCTGAAGCCGCGGCTGCGGCGTTCTCAAAAGCAAGGTGGAGCCAGGGGGTTTTCCACATAGTCTGCGGGTATGGTGAGCTCACAACCTCAACGCACCCTGTTGCCGAGACCGCTATGAGCGGCTTCCGCGAGGCGAGTAGAACCTGCCTGATAACTATCATAGCTCCACAGCCAGCGCATGCTCTATGGCCTGGCGCCACCAGCTCCTCTCCATACAGGTCTCTGGCTGACACTATCTCCTTAACTACAGTCATACGGCGACACCCCAGTATGTTATCCTCTCGCGCGAAGCACTTGTAGCGCTTTCAGCAAGCGTTGTAGCGAGCTTCTCTATCTCAGCCTCGGAGACGTCCCTTCCCCCTAGCCCACAGACCACGTTCCATACAGGAAGCCTAACGCCAGCATCAAAGAGCATGGCTTTCACGTCTTGCCCAAGCGGCGCTGATGGCGCTCCTGGGCTCATAGCCAAGTCTATGACTAGTAGAGCCTCAGCGTTGGATACTGCGTGGATTATCTTCTCTCCTGGGAATGGTCTGTAGAGCCTTACGCTTACTACGCCAACCTTCACGCCCCTCTCCCTCAGCCTTCTAGCAGCTGTGCGCGCGGTACCAGCGACAGCACCAGCGCAGAGTATCACAACCTCCGCATCCTCAACTTGGCTCAAGCCCAGAGCGCCGTAGCTCCTTCCAGACACGCGTAGATACTCCCGCTCAACCTGTTCCAGCTTCTGCTCAACCCTCCCCATAGCTTCCACTACTTGATGCCTAATCTTGTAGTACCATTCTGGAGATGCCAGTGCTCCGAAGGACATGGGCTTGGAGGCGTCTAGATAGTGGAGCGGCCTCCTAGGGGGTAGGAAGCCAGCCACCGCAGAGTCGTCCAGAGTCTCCACACCCTCAACGGCGTGGGAGACGAAGAACCCATCCAGATTAACGGCCACAGGCAGGAGAATATCATGGTCTTCGGCAAGCCTAAACGCCTGTAGCGTCATGTCATAAGCCTGCTGGTTGTTTTCCACGAATATCTGAACCCAGCCAGAGTCGCGCGAGCCCATAATGTCCGAGTGGTCGCGGTGTATGTTGATTGGAGCAGATAAAGCCCTGTTCGCTACAGCCATTACGACAGGACATCTAAGCCCAGAGGTTATGTACATCATCTCATGCATTAGGGCTAATCCCTGGCTCGCGGTTGCTGTGAATACTCTGGCGCCAGTTATGCTGGCTGCAGCGCATACTGAGAGAGCTGAATGCTCAGACTCTACTGGTACGTACTCTGCGTCAAGCTCGCCGTTGTTTATGTATTCTGCTAGGCGTTCTACTATTATTGTCTGCGGCGTTATAGGGTATGCCGCCACTACATCCACGTTAGCCTGCTTCACAGCCAGCGCAATGGCTTCGGAGCCTGAGAGAGCTTTAGCCGCTTTCATCACCAGCCTCCTCCACCATAACAATCAGCTTCAAGGGGCACTCAGCAGCGCAGATGCCGCAGCCCTTGCAGTGATAGTAGTCAAACTCAATCTTCCCATCCGCTCTCCTAACTATTGCTGGCTCTGGGCAGAATATC
>WAQC01000062.1 GCA_015520425.1 Candidatus Pelearchaeum sp.
GAGTGTTGCTGCTGATAGGCTCATAATGCCGAAGGCCATCATCGCTATCCCAAGAGCGAGCAAGGCGGCGAAGCGCCTACTCCTATCGGAGAGGCTGCCGACGAAGGGGCGTGCCAAGACCGACGCTAGATACAAGACACCAGCCACCACGCCCACATGAAGCTTGGAGAGGCCATAGTAGCTGATTAGTAGAGGGTATATCATGGGAAAGATGAAGAGCGTCCCATCGTTGATGAAATGCGCTATTGAAGTAGCTGCGAGACTCCTCCAGCGCTCACCGAGGCTAAGCTCCATCCCCCTTCTACATCTCCTCAAGCAGAGGTATTCCTAATACCCAGCAGACATTCTCCATTACTTGCCTAAACGCCTTGACTAGGCCGAGTCTAAAGCGCGTGGTCTCCTCACCAGCGCCTAAGACGGGGCACTTCTCGTAAAAATCGTTGAACGTGCTTGAGAGCTCATGCGCATAGACGGCGAGGCGCTTGATGAGCAAGAGCTTCTCAACCTCCTCCATAACCAGCGGCATCTGAGCTAGCCTCCTGACAAGCTCCTTCTCCGCCTCATGAAGCTCATCCGAGGGAGGCTTAACAGAATGCTCAGCCCATCCAGACTTCTCCAAAATACGCGTGGCGCGAGCATAGCTATACTGGAGGTATGGGCCTGTATCTCCCTCAAGAGAAGCAGCCTCCTCGGTGTCAAAGACTATCATCTTCTCGGCGTCGCTCTTCAGCAGGTCATACCTAAGGGCTGCCACGGCTATCTTCTCCCCCGTTTCTTCTAGCCTCTCCCTTCCCCAGTCTGGATGCCGCTTCGCAGCCTCCTCAGCGGCTTTATGCTTGATTACGTCTAAAACAGTGTCGGCGTTGATGTATATCCCCTCGCGGCCGCTCATGTGGGTAAACCTACCGCCAGCATCCACACCCAGCCGCTCAGCATCACGCTTACTCAACGTAACAACGGCATAGGCAAAGTGTATGTAACGCCCCTCACCAGCCCCTAGAGCCTTCACACCATACTTAACAACCTCCTGCGGCCTCTTCTGCCTAGCATCTATGACATTAACTGAGAGCCATGTGCTCCCTAGAGTGAATCTCTCATCCCCGTCTGGGTCTGTTATGAGTATCCGTGTCCCGTCTGGGTTCTCGCCCCACACGCTATATGTGAAGTCTCGTTCTAGTAGGCCGAGTTTCCACGCTGCGTAAGCAATATCACGCGCAACGTATGTGGTTACGCCGTCGCTCTTAACCAGCACCTCGTCCCCCTCCCTGCTTAGCGTCGGGTGGCCTGCCAAGCTTATGAGCCAGCACCCCCTCTTAGGCCCGTCCTCCGCTAGGTAGATTATCCCGCTCTTCTTGAGGCGTTCAAACGTCTCGCGCCAGATGTCAAACGCTATGATGTCGCTCTCCCTGTTGAGTATGTCGTAGCGCGCGCCTAGCCGCCAGCATGTGGAGAGCTGCTCCCGCAATACGCGGCTAACGAGCCTGCGGTTATATCTGAATGTCTCAGAGCTAGTGTCCTCAAGCTCGGCGATTATCCTACGCTTCTCCGCGGCGAGCTCTGGCTCGGATTCCACGCGCTTATTGACCTCCGCATAAACCCTGCCGCAGTACTCGTCAAACCTCTCGCCGTCTGGCGGTTGCTCGCTGTAGCCAAGCTTCCTGAACGCTAGGTGTATGTCGGCCATCTGGTTCCCGCTGTCGTCTATGTAGTTGGCTACAACCACTCTGTAGCCGAGCTTTGTGAAGAGCCGTGCTAGGGTATCGCCTAGGCATACGTTGCGCGCATGGCCTATGTGGAGCGCCTTATTGGGGTTCACGCTGGTATGCTCCACTAAGACTGTTCTCCCCTCTCCAGAAGGCTTGAACCCATAATTCTCGCGCTCTTCCAGAACCTCTCCCACGACAGACTCGGCGAACAGTCCCCACCTAACCCTGAAGTTGATGTAGCCAGGCGCCACCGCCTCAGCAGAGGCCACAAGCCTAGCAGCGGAGAAATCCATCTTACGGACAGTTTCCTCAGCTATCTGTATTGGTGGTCTCTTCAGCTTCCTAGCCAGCTCAAAAGGCGCTGTGCTTGAGAGCTCGCCATAGCTGGGGTGCTTAGGTATCTCCAGCCTAGGCTCCTCTACCCCAGCCTGCCTCAATAACTCTGTTACCTCATTGATGAGCCGCCGCAAACCTATCACACAGCCAGCGTCGCATAGTAGGGTGCCAGAGCCAACCCCAGCCTTTGGTATGCCGCTATTTTAAAACTACCCACCACAAGAGAGGCTCTCAATAATTCTTAACGCCTCCTGAACGGTGCGGGCTGGAATAACACCTATCCCATCAACAACTACCGCCTCGCTGTAGTTTTCCTCTGGTATTATGATTGCATCAAGCCCCGCATCACGCGCGGCGGTAATTTTCTCCGCTATGTTCGCGACTGGGAGTATTCTACCATTAACATCTAGCGCGCCTGTAACCGCTATCTTGCAACTTAGCTCCAGGCCTTGGGCTTCTGCTATAAGGAGGAGAGCAACAGCCGCACCTATGCTATCGCCATCAACCACTAGAACATTGTTTGGGAGAAGAAGCTTGACTGTGGTTTGTTGAAAATCTACGGCCCCGCTCAAAGCTTTTGACGCGACACGCTTTGCGTTCTCCACAGCCTCGGCAAACTGGCTCGCAGCCACAGCCCCTTCCACAACATCCGCGCCTTGATTATTGACTATCCTAAGCCCCACCACGAATGCGCTTGGCCTCAACTCCATGCCAAACTCGTCTGAGACGTATCTAACCGCTACTGCGTTTATCTCCCCTGTGGTGCTGCTTCCCTCTATGGGTTTTGTCGCGGCTATGTTGAGTAGGACGGCCATGCTTACTATGATTACCACCGCTAGCAGGGGCTGGGCTCCTAGCCTCATAGCTCCTCCACGCCCTTAACCCTCATCCTACGCAGAGCTCCCCTAACAACACCTATTATCCCCTCTGGAAACATCAATCCCAGAACAACCACTAGCACACCAAGCAGGAACCTCCAATACACTGTGAAGCTGAAGACCGCTGTGTTGAGAATCGTGTATGTCGCGGCCCCCAGTATTGGGCCTATGAACGTCTTATACCCCCCCAGTATCACCATCACGACAAGCTCTATTGAGAATATCCAGTGTATTATCCTGGGAGTCGCTACCTGCGATGCCTGGGCGAAGAGGGCTCCAGCTATGCCTGCGTAGAAGCCTGAGAGGATGAAGGCATACCATACATATCTCTTAACAGGTATTCCTACGAACTCAGCCCTAAAATCATTCTCCCTAATAGCTTTCAAAGCCGCTCCAAACGGTGAATTCACAATCTTCCACATAACGAACAACAGAACGAGGAAAGCGGCTAGGATGACATAATACATGACTGTCTGGTATTCCCTGAAACTGAGAGGAGAGAGGTCCATCCCAAGTATCGTCGGCCTCCTCACGCGGAGGGCGAAGCCAGGCTCAATACCGTTGAAGAAAGCGAAATACGTTATCAAGAAGAGCACTACTACATGGACGACTTGGGAGAGGGCTAGGGTTAGAATTGAGAAGTAGAGCCGCGTATGCCGTGATGAGATATAACCAAAGGCAACCGCAAGTAGTGTTGAGACGACTATCCCAGAGAGCAGATAAACTTCTATCTGTGTTGTGCCGAAGAATCTATACACGAAGCCTCCAGCATAGACTCCCGCGCCGAAGTATGCCGAATGGCCTAGTGAGAGCCTGCCAGTATATCCGAAGAGCAGGTTAACGCCCAGACCAGCGAGAGAGAATACGAGTATGAGGTTGGCTATCTCTATCATATAGTCCGTCAGAAACAGCGGTAAAACTAGGGAAATAGCCAAGAGCGGCGCGAGATAGTTAAGCCTCCTCAGCACCTCAGACCCTAATACACGCATCACGCCACATCAGCATAGAAACCAAGAAAATTAAGAGTTAACGCAATTTGATGATTGTACTACTCTCCTGGATATAGGTGGCAGGCTACGTAGTGGCCCTGCTTAATCTCTATTAGGGGTGGTGTTTGTTTGCTGCATTTTTCCATGGCGTATGGGCATCGTGGGTGGAAGTTGCAGCCGCTGGGCGGGTTTGCGGGGCTTAGGGGCTCACCCATAACGCTCCTCCTCTCGCGGAATCTATTAGCTGGGTCTGGCTCTGGCACAGCGTCTATGAGAGCCTGCGTATAGGGGTGTAGCGGGTTCTCAACAACCTCAACGGGCTCGGAGAACTCTACAATCTTCCCCAAGTGCATGACCGCCAGCTTGTCGCTGAAATGCCTAGCCGTAGCTATGTCGTGTGTTATGTAGAGGAACGCTATGTCATGTTTTTCCTGCAACTCGCGCATGAGGTAGAGTATCTCAGCCCTGCTGGATGCGTCTATCATTGAGACAGGCTCGTCGGCGGCTATGTATTCGGGCCTTAGGATGAGCGCCCGCGCTATCCCGACGCGCTGCCTCTGCCCTCCGCTGAGCATGTGGGGATATTTGCCCAAAAACTCCTCTGCTGGAGTTAGCTTCACATCCTCCAACGCCCTTATCACAAGCTCCAGCCGCTCATCACTGGTGGAGCCTATCTTGTGGAGTATGAGCGGCTCTTCAACAAGCTGACGAACAGTCATGAATGGGTCTAGGCTGGAGTAGGGGTCTTGGAATATCGCTTGAGCGCGCCGCCTAAACCAGCGAAGCTCCTTCTCAGGCGTCTCAGTAATGTCCTTACCGTCAAACAGTACTCTCCCGCTAGTGGGCTTGAGCAGCCGTAGAGACACGCGGGCAAGCGTGGTCTTGCCAGAGCCAGACTCACCAACAAGAGCCAAGGTCTCGCCGCGCTTGAGAGAGATGCTCACACCATCAACGGCCTTAACATCAACCGACCTGAAAAATCCCTTCCTAACCCTGAAATACATCCTAACATCTTGGAGCTTTAGGAGCTCCGTCAACCAGCCTCACCCGCGTATAGCCAGCATTTGACGCTCCATCCATCTTCAATGGCTATGCTAGGTGGCTCTGAGCTGCGGCATTTCTCCATCACATAGGGGCATCGTGGGTGGAACCTACAGCCACTAGGCGGTGAGGTTAGGTCTGGGGGCTGGCCAGGCACGAAGTCTGGCTTAGGGCCGCGGAGACGCGGTGTGGCAGCTATGAGCTTCTGCGTATAGGGATGGCGTGGGCTAAGTAGAACCTGCTCAGCAGAGCCAACCTCCACAACCTCACCAGCATACATGACAGCAATCCTATCACTAATATCACTAGCCAACGCTATGTCATGAGTTATGAATATCATAGAGAGGCCAAGCTCGCGCTTAAGGCGCTTAAGCATGTTCATTATCTGAGCCTGTATGCTCACATCTAGTGCTGATGTAGGCTCATCTAGGATTACCAGTTTTGGGTTCATTATCAGGGCCGTCGCTATCACTATACGCTGCTTCATACCGCCGCTAAGCTCGTGTGGATACCTGTTGAAGACATCATCAGACAGCCCAACGCGGCGCATAACTTCGCGAGCCGCCCTGAACGCTTCCTCGCGAGAAGCCCCAGCATGAACCATGAGCGGCTCAGCCACCTGAAACCCAACCCTTATCACTGGATTCAAGATATTCATAGCCCCTTGGAAGACCATGGATACAACACGCCACCTAATCCTGCGCCTGACTTCATCCTCATCAAGCCTAACCACATCAACTCCATCAATAACTACGCTGCCCTCATACAGCGCCGTGTTGGGTGGAAGGAACTTAATTATAGCGTTGGCAAGGCTTGACTTGCCGCATCCAGATTCACCAACAACCCCCAAAACCTCGCCAACGCGCATGGTGAGAGAAACATTATCTACCGCTCTAACAACACCACGCGCAGACCTATAATACAGCCTAAGCCCATCAATGCTCAGCAGATTACTCTGCCCCAACTCTCAAGACACGCATTTTTGCAACAATTTAAAATAAACCCATAATAACGACTAGGGCAAGGCATGCAATCACAGGAGTCACGGAGAAAGTATCCATTTCCACTAACGCTAGTCATCACGCTAATACTCTACTCAGCCCTAGCTTTTGTCCTCTTTGGAGAGAGGCCCGAATCACTAACCCCAGAGCTAGCCACGCTAGTCCAGATACTACCCCACACAATAGCCGCGGTAAACGCTGTCGCCCTCACCTCACTCCTACTCGGCCTTAGGGCGATTAAACAAAGAGAGATAACCAAGCATAGAATCTACATGACGCTCGCAGTAATACTGATAATAGCGTTCCTCATAATGTACGTAACGCGCATAAACCTGGGTGGCGTTAAGCAGTTCCAAGGGCCTGAGATAATCTACATCTACATATACCTACCGCTCCTAGTAATTCACGTCTTCCTCTCAATAGTCTCGGTTCCCTTAGTGGTGTATAACACGCTTACGGGGATGATGCTTCCCTTTAGCACTGTAGCCCAGACACGCCACCCAAAGGTCGGGAAGCTGGCAGTTGCCATGTGGTCAGTAAGCCTAGCACTGGGGATAATCGTGTATTTCCTCCTCAACTACATAAAATAAAAAATAATTACCAGCCATGAGCTTGTCTTGGGAAGGAGACATAGCATGCGGCGCGCGGAGATAATCTTTGACGGCGAGGTTCAGGGAGTAGGTTTCAGGTATTATGTGCGCCGCGTTGCTAGAAGACTCAAACTAGTCGGCTACGTGGAAAACCTAGCAGATGGACGTGTGAAGGTAGTCTGCGAGGGAGAAGAGCAAAGAATAGAAGAGATGATAAGACAGCTAAGAAGCGCCCCACCACCAATAAAAGTAGAACATATAGAAACATCATACTCCAAGCCGACAGGAGAGTTTAAGGTCTTCCAGATAATAACAGGAGACTTAGCGCAGGAGATGGTGGAAGGCTTCTCAACAGGAGCCGCATACTTTGAGGTTATGTTCCAAAAACAAGACCAGATGCTCTCAAAACAAGACCAGCTTTTAGCTAAGCAAGACCAGATGCTCGCCAAGCAGGACCAAATGCTCTCAAAACAGGACGAAATGCTTGCCAAGCAGGATGAGACGCTCGGTGAGATTAGGGGTCTTCGCCAGGATTTGCGTAGTTTGCTTGATGAGCGTCTCGCGCGTATTGAGCGGGATATTGCCGAGATTAAGGCTCGTCTTGGGCTTTCTTAGCCTAAGGTTAAGAGCCATCGTTATTGATGGTTGTTTGGAGTATGCCCACCAATCTTCCAGCAGAGGCTCAGAAGAAGCTAGCCGAGTATCAGGCAGCACGGAGAGTTGAGGACAAGATACGCGTGCTTGAGGAGGCTCTCTCACTAATACCCGACCATAAGGGAACTGAGAAGATGCGCCGCCAGCTTAAGAGTACTCTGGCCAAGCTGCGGCGTGAGTTGGAGGAGCAGCGGAGCTCTAGGGTGACTAGGCAGGAGACGTTCTATGTTAGGAAGGAGGGGGCGGCGCAGGTTACTTTGCTCGGTGCTGCTAACTGTGGGAAGTCAAGCCTCTTGGCGGCGCTCACTAACGCTAAGCCGCAGATAGCGCCCTATCAGCTCGCGACGACAAAGCCTACGCCTGGCATGATGCTGTATGAAGGCGTTGAGATACAGCTTGTTGAGCTCCCCGCTATACTGACGGAGGAGCTTGAAGAAACAGCGTTCACCAGCAGGAGTATAGCTCTCGCCAGAAATTCCGACCTCATAGCGATAATGCTTGACGGCTCACGCGAGCCTCTAACACAGCTCAACATAATAGTTGATTTGCTGGAGAGCTCTGGAATATCGCTGAAGAGGAAGAAGGCTGAGATAGTTATTGAGAAGAAGGATAGTGGTGGGATAAGGCTTGTCGTCTTAGGAAACTTCCATGGAACGCAGCAGGAGGTTAAGAGCCTTCTTCAGGGGATGGGGATTAGGCATGCGGTTGTGAAGATTTACGGCGACGCGGACCTTGATGATGTTGAGGAGCAGGTTCTCCGCGAGGCTGTGTATAAAAAGAGCATCGTAGTATTGGGGAAGGCAGACCTAGCATCGGATAGTGATGTGAAGATGCTGCGAGAACGTCTGGCCGAGTTTCAGCTTCCGCTTATAGTCTTTTCCGCACTCAGCGGCGCTGGACGTGAGGAGTTTAAGCAAGAGATATTCAGGACTCTTGACATAATACGCGTCTATACGCAGAAGGATGGTGTTCCGAGTCAGAAGCCGATTATAGTCCCGCGCGGGACTACTGTAATAGAGCTCGCCGAAACTATACACCGCGACTTTGCGCGCAATCTTAGGTATGCCCGCGTATGGGGTAGGTCTGTGAAGATTCAGGGCCAGCAGGTAGGCCCTAACCACAGGCTTGAGGATAATGATTTGGTAGAGCTCTATGTATAAGGCTCTCTAGCGGCTTTGCCCAGCCTTATCTTCATTGTAACCAGCCTTTCTCCGCTGAAGAGCCATGCCGCCACGCCTAGGATGAGGACGACGAATAGGGCCATAGCTGCGAGTGATGTTGCTACTAGGGTTAAGTCTCCAGAGAGCGCGGCGCGGAGTGCTTGGAGCATATGGGTAAACGGGTCTGCCATAAGCGCTAGCTGGGCTGTGGGTGGGAGGGCCTCTAGGTCTGTGAAGAGGAGTATGAGGAATGGGAAGAATATCAAGGGTCCTGTGAATAGTCCTGAGAGTTGCTGTCCGCCTCTTACGTCTCCTGCTAGTGTTCCAGCCAGTATTCCCAGACCGAGGGTTAGTAGTAGGGCGAGTAGGAGTATGATGCCTATCAGGAGAACCGAGGATGGTGTTATGTTTATCAAACCCGCCATGCTGGGTGCTTGAGCGCTCATGGCGGCGTCTGCTCCAACATTCATGAATGCTCCGAGGTATATGCTGAAGCCTATCGTGAATGCTGCGGCGCCTATCACTGCGATTATAACGGAGCCGACAAGCTTTGATGCCAGAATCTTCATCCTAGACATGGGGAGCGTGAGGAGTATCTCAAGCGTCTTGGCCTCTTTCTCCAGCCCCACGCTCGTCGCAGCTACGGTTCCAGCGGTTATGGTAACGAGCAAAACCACCATAGGAACCCCGAACATTATGCTGAAAAATACCTGGCTCAAAAGCTCTGGCGAGCCCTCAAAGATGGAGCCTCTGATTATTATCGTGCTGCGGGCTTCCAGCGGTGTTCTCAAGAACTCATAATTAATACCCTGTTTCTGTGCCAGCTCCCTCCCTAGTGTCTCGCCAGCTAGACTTAGGAGCCTGTTTAGCGTGGATAGCTGGCGTAGTCTGCTTATTGATATTTCATCCGTCTTGGCGTATAGCTTAACCTCCCCCTTCTTACCAGCTACTATCGCCTCGCTGAACTCCCTAGGAACCAGGAGAGCAGTATCAGCGTCATATTGGCTCATTAGTGATAGAGGCTCGCCATCAGCGTTGATAATCCTGAGCCTCAGCCCATAACTTGTGAGAAGCTCCTGTAGAAGCTTAGAGAACTCCCCGCCATCCTCGTCTATGTATAGTATGGACATCTCCTGCATAGTCTGCGTGGCTGCTGACATGCCTATGTTTGCTGAGAAGCTAAGCATAGGAAACAATATGAGGGGCATCACGATTATTCCTATTAGGATTGTCCGCTCCATCAGGAGTTCCTTCAGCTCTTTATAGACAAGCGCGGCGAAGCTCATGCCTCCTCCCTTATCTTTAGGAAGAGTTCCTCAAGATTCTGAACCCTATGCTGCTTAAGTAGGTCTTCAGGATTGCCTTCCGCTATTATGGCGCCTCTATGTATGAATGCTACGCGCGAGCATAGATATGCTACCTCAAGCATGTTGTGGCTTGATATGAGGAATGTTATTCCACGTTTCTCCGCGTAGTGTTTGATTATGTCTCTCACATAGACTGCGTGCTCAACGTCAAGCCCTGATGTCGGCTCGTCCAGAATCGCCAGCTTGGGCTGTGTCATGAGTGCGCGTGCTATAAGTATGCGGCGCCGCATACCCTTACTATACGCTCCCATCCTCATGTTTATGCTGTCGCCCAGCCCGCTTATTGCTACAGCTTCATCAACCATCGCGCTATCACCACCGTATATCCTAGCGGTGAGCTTGAGAAAGTCTAAGCCAGACAGGTTCTTGTAAACGCCTGCCTCCTCTGGGAGATATGAGATTAAGCGCCTGACCTCGCTGGCTTCTCTCACGACATCATGGCCAAATATACGCGCCTCGCCGCCGCTGGGCTTTATTATCGTGGCCAAAATCCTGAAGCAGGTGGTCTTGCCAGCGCCGTTAGGGCCTATGAGCCCGAAAATCTCACCAGGCCGTACTGTGAAGCTTAGCCCTCTCAAAACCTGCCTACTACCAAAATAGCGCGTAAGATTATCTACTTCAACGGCTTTCTCGTTTATCATGGATTAAAGCACCAAGCCCAGCCCAACATGCGTAGGTGATGAGGGCAATATAAGCCTCAAAGCCCGAATTATCACCAGTCGGAAAGCTCTATCCAGTATTTTGAAGCATCGCTTATAACGACGCTACTATCCTTCTTCTCCTCAAGCTCTTCAGGGGTTAGTGGTATAGCCTCTATCGCTGGAGATATGCGCAGACTCCATGCTGCGCGGTAGATATGCTCAAGCCTATCCATGAAGCGCATACCCCTAAAATCAGGAGAGACAATCACCAAATCCACATCGCTCTCATGCAGCCAGCTACCCTTGGCATAGCTGCCGAAGAGATACGCCTTCTCTATTCTGAACTTCTTGGAAAGCTCCCTAAGTAGCTGTTTTGCAGCGTTAACCGCCCTCTCTGGAACTTCTCTCCGCATACTCCATAATCCTCCCAGCTAGTGATAATGCCCTCTCTGCTTCTATCCTATCCACCGACTTAAACCAGAGGTCCACCTCTCTCCGCATCGCCTATTATATGACACTCCCTGTCTGGTTATTAATGCTCGCCAGGGCCGAGGCTAACTATATTATAACCCGCGTGTAGCGTCTGGGGGAGGGGAGGCGTTGCAGGTCATAGCTATTGGGAGTAAAACGTTTGTCGCTGGGTTCAGGCTGGCGGGGGCGCGGGGTATAGAGGTATCAACACCGCAGGAAGCGTTGCAGCACATAAACAAGCTGGTCCAAGACCCTGAAGTGGGCTTAATCATAGTCTCTGAAGAC
>WAQC01000063.1 GCA_015520425.1 Candidatus Pelearchaeum sp.
CTAATTGACAGCTGTATAGATACCGTAGTTGAGGCCACTGGAGATACGTTAGTAGGCGCTTTCCACGCATATCGCGCAATATTAGCCAAGAAGAACATAGTCATGGTTAACGTGGAGACCGACGCGTTGTTAGGGCCTTTGTTGAAGAGGATGGCTGATAGCTCTGGTGTTGTCTATAGCCTGGCTTATGGAGACCAACCCGCGATAATAGTGGAGCACTATGAGTGGGCGCGTACTCTTGGCCTAGAAGTTGTAGCAGCTGGGCGCGGCGCCGCCTACACGCCAGAGAGACGGAGAAAGACTCCAGACGATATAATGAGGGAGCCTGGATGGTTCAGCGAGTATAGCAGGAGGTTTAGAGAAGCATTTGGAACTGAGCTAAACCCTGTGATGTATAACTCCTTCATGGATGGCACTAAACCTGCTGTGGAGTGCGTTGCCGTTTCCAACTCCACTGGTCTGGCCCCTGATGTTGATGGTATGCACTTTGCCTCAGCAGACCTTCTAGAGATTCCAGATGTACTGAGCTTGAGAGAGTTCGGAGGCGTCTTGGAGAACGAGCATGTGGTGGAGACGGTTAGCTCAATATATCCAGATGGGAGACGAGCAGCAAACGACATAACATTCGGCACATTCGTAGTATTCCGAGCACCCAACGACTATCTCAAAGAATGTATGCGGCACTATAACGTTATCCTAGGAAAGAAAAGCGGTAATGCGATACTTTATCGTTATGTTCATATGGTCGGTATTGAGGTTCCATACACTATAGCCAAGATTGCGCTCTACCGCGAGCCTACAGGAGCACCTATAGGGCATTACTCAGATGTCGCGTGCGCAGCTAAGAGGAAGCTGGAGAAGGGCACTGTTATAGATGCATGTGGCGGAGGCTACACGATATACGGCTACTTGGTGAAGGCCACAACCATGAGGAGAAGAAATCTCCTACCGCTTGGGCTTGCTAAAGGCGCCAAACTAAAACGCGACATCAACGCTGATGAGCTTATAACATTTGAGGATGTGGAACTGCCTACCAGCCTAGCATACGAGCTGTGGAAGACGCAGGATACAATCATTCCCCACAACACCAAGCTATCTCCCTAAATGCTCATCCCCCTCTTTATATCAAGCCTTAACATGCTTCACATTGATGACCCTAGTGAGCGGCTCAAGGCTATTGGTAGATTCATTAAGAGACCTGGGCGTGGAGCATATCTTCGCGTTATTAGGCTCGGACCTTGTGCCAGTTTTTGACATACTTCGCGAGACGCCAGAGATTAACGTGGTTAACGTTAGGCATGAGCAGGCCGCTGGCCATATGGCTGACGGATATGCCCGCGTCTCCCTGAAAGCTGGTGTATGCATGGTGCATAATGGGCCAGGCCTCACCAACGTCATTACAGGGATAGCGGCGGCCTATAGAGCATTCTCGCCAGTTGTTCTGATTAGCGGAGCACCAACCACACGCGAACTTTACCGCGACACAATACAAGAACTAGACCAGACAGCACTTACCAGACCCATAGTGAAGTGGAACGCAACAGTAACGCGTGTGGAGCGTATCCCAGAGATGGTTAGAAGAGCGTTTAACATAGCTCTTCAGGGCCGTAGGGGGCCTGTTCATCTAGACATACCGCGAGATATTCTGTTGGAGTTTTGCGATGTTCCAAATGTGAATGGCTCCCTAGATAATGAGAACGTGGTGGATTTTCCTAGAGTTAGTCCAGATTCAAACGTTATAGTCCAGGCTGCTAGGCTTCTGCTCTCAGCCTCCAATCCGCTGATAATAGCTGGTGGAGGCGTTAAGTGGAGTGAAGCAACCAACGAGGTTATGGCTCTGGCAGAGATGCTAACAGCACCCGTAGCTACCTCATACGGCCATATTGACGCTGTCCCAGGAGATTTTCCACTCTTCATAGGGCAGCTAGGCCGCGACGGCTCTGAGACGGCTAAACGAATAGCTAGGGAAGCCGACGTGATACTCGCGGTAGGAACGAGGCTAGGCGCATTCACCACATTCTTCAGCCGAGACTGCTTCTCTAGAGATGTAAAGATAATACAGGTGGATATAGAGCCAAGCGAGATTGGACGGCACTATAGGGTGGCGCTTGGCATAGCAGGTGATGCTAAGGCTGTGCTACGCGCTTTGATAGAGGCTGTGAAGAATATCTCGTCAGGTGTTTTGGTGAAGAATACGGACAGACTCAGCAGGATAGAGGCTATGCGTAGGGAGGAAAAGGACAAGCTAGCTCTCACCGCTTTGTCTGACGCATCACCGATAAAGCCGCAGCGTGTCTTTAAGGAGATTCGTGAGATTCTTAAACGTGACGCAATAATTGTTCTGGATGACGGAAATGCGGTAGCTTTCGGATATAAACTGCTGGAGTTCTACGAGCCGCGTACGTTTCTATCTCCACTTGACCTAGCATGCGTTGGCTGTGGCTATCCAACAGCTCTTGGAGCAAAGATTGCCAAACCAGACAAGCAGGTTGTGGCTGTATGTGGAGATGGTGGTTTCATCATGATGCTACACGAGCTAGCAACAGCAGTGCAGCACGACATAAACGTCGTAGCGGTGGTATTGAATAATAATTGCTGGGCTGCTGAGAAGGCTTATCAGAAGCATTTCTACGGCGGGAGATACTTTGGCTGCGATTTGCTCAACCCATGTTTTGCCGAGGTTGCTGAGAAGTTTGGGGCTTTTGGTGTGCGTGTTGAGCGGCCTGGAGAACTTAGAGAAGCATTAACACGCGCATTAGACGCTGAAAAGCCTAGCGTTGTAGAGGTCTTGGTTGACCCTGAGGAGCTTAACCCACCCGCCCGCGGAGACCTGATGAAAAGATAAGTTATTTCACATCTTCAGGATTATGAGATTTCCCAGCTCGTCAACCTCCGCACTGTATCCTGGAAGGATAACAGTAGTTGAGTCATGCTCCTCAACTATAGCAGGTCCCTCAATCACATGACCAGACAGGAGCTTTCGTCTATCATAGACTTTACAGCTAACCAGCCCCTCGTCTCTGAAATAGACATTTCTTACATGAATTACAGCGTTATCAGCTGGCCTATCTGCTTTATTCAGCCTCTTTAGTCTAGGCTTAACTATCACACCTATTGCTTCTAAACGTAGGTTAACCATCTCTACGGGCTCTGTGCGCTCAGCATGCCCATAGACGCGCTCATGCTCCTCGTGGAACGCCACTATTATTTCTTCCAAATCTTTTCTTGATAGTTTTCCATGTGGAACAGGTAGCCTAAGCTCGTAAGACTGTCCCACATACCTGACATCCATGAATCTTAGTAGCCTCATATCGCGCTCAGCTATCCCATCACGCGCCAGCTGTGCCCGCGCCTCAGCCTCAAACCTGGAGTAGGTGGCGTTTATTTCATCAACATTAGCCGTGTCAAGCCTTTGTATCCGCGTCACCGAGTAGTCGTGCTTTACGTCGGTTACTATCAAACCCAGGGCTGACGCCACACCAGGGCTTGGCGGTATTATGACACGCTTAACCTCCAGCTCGGCAGCCAGAGCGTTGGCATGCAACGGACCTGCACCGCCGAAGACTATGAAGCTAAAGTCTCGCGGGTCGTATCCGCGTTCAACGGATATAGAGCGCATGGCTCTGAGCATGCTTGCGTTGGCTATCTCAATAACACCATAAGCCGCTTCCAGGAGCTCTAGGCCTAGAGCCTCTGCCAGCTTCTTTAACGCGTTTGTAGCACCTTGCTTATCAAGCTTTACGGCGCCGCCGAGGAAGTGCTCCTCACACAGCCTACCCAACACGAGGTTTGCGTCGGTAACAGTGGGCTCCGTACCGCCCTTCCCGTAGCATACTGGGCCTGGCTCAGCTCCAGCGCTCCGCGGACCAACATGCAGCGCCCCAGCCTGGTCTATCCAGGCTATGCTTCCTCCCCCAGCGCCGACTTCAACCAAGTCTATCACTGGGGTTCTTAGTGGGTATCCCCCGCCCTTCGTGAATCCTAACTCGGCTCTTGCCATGGAGCCGACCTCATAATCAACTGCGAGCTTATACATCCCCCTTTCAACCAGGCCTACCTTCGCGGTTGTCCCACCCATGTCAAGGGTGATTAGGTCCTTCTCGCCTAGGAGGGAGCCGATAAACTGGCCAGCAATAACGCCCGCCGCTGGGCCTGACTCAACTATGTAAGCTGGCCTGTTCTTGACGAACTCTGGCGGTGCAAGCCCACCATTAGACTGCATTATGTACAGCTCTGCTGCTATCCCCCGTGTCGTTAATGCAGAGAGGACCTTATCTAGGTATTCTGAGATTAGCGGCATGAGGAAAGCGTTGATTATTGTTGTACTTGCCCTGAAATACTCTCTAAACTCTGGATTGACTTCTGAGGATAGGGATATGAATAGCTTGGGGCATTCCTTTCTCAGTATATCTCCAATCCTCTTCTCGTGGTTCGGGTTTATGTACGAGTTTATTAGGCAGACAGCCACGCTCACCACATTATTCTTCTTGAGCGTTTCCGCGGCTCTCTTTACATCATCCTCGTTGAGCGGGAGTAGCACCTCGCCGTCTGGCCCTATTCTCTCGCTGACCTCTATGCAGAGATTCCTGGGAACCAGCGGTTTTGGCTTTTCTTGGAAAAGGTCGTATAGCTTCGGCTTTATCTGCCGCTGTATCTCAAGTATGTCGCGGAATCCTTTAGTAGTTATGAAGCCTGTCGTGGGTCCTTTGCCCTCAAGGATAGCGTTCGTGCCCAGAGTTGTTGCGTGGAAGATTAGCCTAAATTCCCGCGCACCGTTCTTAGCTTTTTTGAGTATTTCCTCCAGCGCTGCTATGAATCCCGCTGAGGGGTCTTGGGGTGTTGAGGGTACTTTAGCGGTGATGATTTCTCCACTTTCCTCGTCTATGGCTACGGCGTCTGTGAATGTTCCACCTATATCCACACCAACCCTATAGCGCGGCATCATCCCACCCTCATCCTGCTTCTCCTGAGACTCTCAGTCTCTTTCCAGTCAATCTCCATAGTTTCTGGGTTTATCACCACACCATAGACCTCTCTAGCCCTTTTTAGCGAGACCTTGCCTTGAATGACGTCGGAGAGGACTAGTAGTGGGTCGCGTTCTAGTGGGTTGCCGTAGCCTCCTCCCCCAGGTGTTTGTACGCTAATCACCTCGTTAGGCTCTAGTGAGACGGTGACCTTAGAGCCTATGTGGGTGTCGTCTCCATCTTTTGGGTTTCTGATTATTCTAAGAGGGCGTGCTGGCAGCCCGCCGAATAGGCCGAGTGGCGGGTACTTGGCAACATCGGTTAGAGCTGAGAATGTTGCCGCGTGGTCTTTAAACCAGTAGTCGCGCCTAACCCCAAGCCCGCCGCGGTATTTTCCCGCACCCTCCGAGTCGGGGATGAGCTCGTAGCGGAGGATTATGACTGGTAGGCTTGCTTCAAGCTCTTCAACAGGCGAGTTCTCCGTATTCTGCCAGTGCGCTTGAACGGCCTCCATCCCGTCTTTATTGGGCCTAGCCCCGTATCCACCCGCTATCGTCTCGTAGAATACGTATTCTTCGCCAGTCTTGGGATTTACTCCCCCAAATGAGAGGTTGCATATGCATGTCTTTCCTTGCGCGGGTATCTTGTCTGGAAGAGCCTTGGCTAATGCCCTGAATGTTATTTCAAGGGCGCGTGTCCCGACCTCCGCCATTCCCACCAGTGATGCTGGATACTCAGCGTTAAGCACGGTCTTCCTAGGCACTATGACCTCAAAACACCTGTAAAGCCCGTGATTTATCGCCACATCCTCACCCATGATACATTTGAGGACATAAGCACCTATACCGCGCGCAACGCCGTAATGGGCATTCATAGGCCCCTTACGCTGCGCATCAGTTCCAGTAAAGTCAAAAACCACCTTATCGTCCTTGATTGATACCTTCACCTTGATTCTTATCGGCCTATCCTCTACCCCATCATCATCCGCATATCCTTCTTCCTCGTAGTCGCCTTTTGGTAGGCTTCTAATCTGCTCACGCGCCCTCTTTTCTGTATGGTTAAAGAGCTCGTCAATGAAGTTCTCTACCACTTCCTTGCCGTATCGCTTGTAAAGCTCTGCGAACCTCTTGGCTCCGAGCCTGTTTGCGGCTATCTGCGCTCTGAAGTCCCCAGCGTTCTCCTTCTTCCCTCTCACGTTAGCCATGACCAGCTCCATTACATCTCGCTGAACCTCGCCGCCACGCACCAGCTTAACAGGCGGAATTATCAGGCCGTCTTGATAAATGCTGGTTGAGACGGGGAGACTACCTGGAACACCGCCTCCAACATCTATATGATGCGCTATATTCCCAACATACCCAACTACCTCACCACCATAATACACTGGAGAGACTAAGCTTATGTCATTAAGATGAGTTCCGCCAACTCTATGAACATCATTAACGAGAATACCGTCATCTGGCCCTATGTTTTCAGGGCCATATTCTCTTATCGTGTTTGGGACTAGGTGTACCATCGTGGCTAGGTGTATTGGCTGCGCGAAAGCCTGCACCACGAGCCTGCAATCCTTGTCAAAGAATGCGCAGGAAAAGTCTGCTCGCGTCTTTATGTTCGTTGAGTACGCCGACCTCTTTAGCGCAGCGCTCATCTCCTCTATTATCGCGAAGAAAGCATGGCGTAGAACCTCGTAGGTTATTGGGCTTATCTTAGGGGACAGCTTCAATCACCCTGCTTACTGGATTGTTTAACCTCCTCTACGAGCTTAACCAGATTATTTACTATAGCTTCGTGAATCCGTCTCCCCTTTTCGCCTGTAGCGCCAGTGGGGTCTCCAGACACTCCGTAAGTCGTTCCTTTCATTAGCTCTGCATCGCTCCCAGTAGGCGGCTTAGCGGGGAACCAGACAACCTTATCCTCAACAACACGCGGGTCAACGGTTCTAAACTTGTCCCGCTTATGCACCGCTTTAATCATCTTATCGCTCTTAACCAATTCGCGCCTCACATATAGCATGTGCGAGGTCTCAAACTCGTCTGCGTGGCCTATTTCGCTAAGCTCAAGCTCCCGACATACCGAGAGGGCGAGATATACGAGGTCTGTGAGGATTATCTTGGCTTTGCTCTCGCTGGCTGCGCGCCACGCTGCTTGCTGTAGTGGTGGGAGGTTGGCTATTCTATGGCCATTGACGATTATCAGACCATTAAAGCCATGCGCTGAGAGGGAGCTGCATATATCAACTACCACATCTACGAGGGTTTCGGGTCTCAGTGTTATTGTTCCAGCCAGCCATGTGTGGTGTGGAGACCAGCCGAACCAGAGCGGTGGAGCTACTACTGCGCCTGTTCTAGTTGCTGCTTCCTCGCATACTGATATTGCCGTGTATGTGTCTGTTCCTAGGGGCAGGTGCAGCCCGTGCTGCTCTGTAGAGCCTACTGGGATTAGGGCAACACCGACATCCTTGATACGCTCCTCCACCTCGTCCCAAGTCATTTCCTGTAACCACACCTTCATGACAGGAACACCATCCTACATGAGGCTCTGGCGAGGATAAGTTAGACGAGGCTAATGTACTTACCTATGCTCATCCCCAGCTTTGTCCTGCGCAGTGAGCCTACTAATCCGCGCGGCATTATAAGGACAACTAATACCAAGATTACTCCATACATGATTAGCTGCATACCCGCCACACCGCCCATATACGCCCTAACGTACTCTGCTGTTGGGACTAGTATTAGGGCTCCTATAAGCGGTCCTGAGACTGTTCCTAGGCCACCTACTATGGCTGGCAGCATGATATAGACCATGAGGGGTATGCTCATAACGTCGTCGGGATAGACGAAGAGGACGTACTGGGCGTAGAAGGTCCCTACAGGAGCTGTGAGGGCGGCGCTTATCATGAACGCTATCAGCTTATACTTGGCTATGTTTAAGCCAGAGGTCTGGGCGGCTATCTCGTCATCACGTATGGCTGCGAGGAAATACCCTATCCGCGACCTCTTGATGGCGTATGCTATAGCCAGATTAACAAGGAGCATGCCGAGCATTATGTAGTAGTATGGCCTCCTATCGTCGTGGAACTGGAAGTAGTAGAGGGAGTCAGGCATGACGGGGTACCAGATTCCTATAGAGCCGCCGACCAAGTCCCAGTTTAGGAATGTCAGCCTTAGTATCTCTCCGAAGGCTATCGTGATTAGGACGAAGTAGTGGCCCTTCAGCCTGAGTGAGGGAAGACCTATGAAGAAGGAGATTAAAGCCGCTAGGCCTGCTCCAGCCAGCATACCAATCCAGGGGGTTACGCCATACCATATGAAGAGGAGGGATGAGGTGTAAGCACCTATGCCGAAGAACGCCATATGTCCAAGCGAGAACTGTCCAGCAAACCCAGCCACGATATTCCACGCCAAAGAGGCATGTGCGTATAGGAATGTGAATATTATAGCGTTGAGCATGAAGGGGTCCAGCGGCAGTAGCGGGAGAATGAGAGCTACAGCCAGCAGTATTATGTTAGAGAATATCCTGAAATTGGTCATGCCGCTCATATGGTATCACGGCTACGCCTTTCTCTCAAAGGTCTTTCCCAAAAGTCCCTCGGGTTTGGTTACTAGGATTATGTAGAAGACCGCGAGATAGACGAGCTGCCGTATTGCTGGTAGTAGGAAAGTCCCCGCCATGCTCTCCACTATCCCTATGATTAGCCCTCCGAAGAGGGCTCCCACATAGTTTCCAAGCCCTCCTAGAACAGCTACTACGAAGGCCGCTAGCAGAAAAGGCGTTCCAGCGGAGGGCGTTATGTAGTAGAATGTCGCAACGAGGTTTCCCGCTATCGCTACCAAGCCAAGCCCAAGCCCAAACGCTATGGAGTAGATGAACTTGATGTTTATCCCAGCAAGCCTAGCAGCTTCCCTATTCTGGGCTGTTGCCCTTATCGCCAGGCCCAGGTCGGTCTTGGTTAGGAAGAGGTGTAGTAGAAGCGAAGCGATGATAGCCGCTATAAACGCTATGAGACGCGGCGCCGAGATGCTTATAGACCCCAGGAAGAATGTGAGATTGGAATAGTCTACGCTTATTGTTCTAACTAGGGCGCTCCATGAGAAGAGTGCGGAGTTTTCTATTATGAGGAGTAGGCCGAATGTTACGAGCATCTGCGCAGCCATAGGTCCTTCAAGCGCGCGTTGTATGATTGTGCGTTGTACTGCCATGCCTGCGGCGAAGAATACGATAAACGCTATAGGGAGGCTTATGAGGGGATGGACACCAAATAATACGAACAGCCAGAAAGTTAGATACATGCTTAGCATCATGAATGCGCCGTGAGCAAAATTCACTATATCCATCACTCCATAGATGAGCGTAAGCCCCACGCTCACCAGTGAGTATATCCCTCCAAGCAGTAGGCCGTTTATCAACGCTTGAGCCAATATTGAAGGCTCAACCATACACAGCCCTCCAACAGGCTTAACAGATGAAAATAAAATTTTGTGTGTTTAGGAGGATGGGGCGGGGAAGACGTACGGCCTTACAGCCAGCTCCTTCGGCCATACCAGATAATACCTGTCGTCAAAGAACTGGACTATTATTCCCTTGGCTAGCTTGTTCTGGCCGCCGTCAAACTCGCCGTGTGGTATGAACTGCACACCATCCCAGGCGTTGATGAGCTGCTCTGGGGGTATGTAGATGTTTGCGAGAGCTTCTCTGATTTTCTCAGGGTCGGTTGAGGCTGCTTTCTCAAGCGCTGCTAAGAGTGTGTGGAAAGCGTCATACGCTCTCGCACCTACTCCATCTAAGTCGTAGCCATAACGCTCGCGGAACTTCTTCGCCACTTCCTGCGATTTCGGCTTGTTTAGGTCTAGGCTGAAGACCTCACGCGAGATTATGTAGTTAGCATCCTTACCTATCGTTTCTATAAACTCTGGCGACGTATGCCCAGCGTCAACAACCATCTGCACCCGCGGCTTTACGTTGTTAGCTATCATAGCGCGCTGTATGAGAATGGCGTCAGAGACATGCGACGCCATGAAGATTATGTCAGGGTCAAGCGACTTGAGACGCAGCGCTATGTCAGACGCATCCGTTATGTCTGGCGGGTAGGCTATTATATCCAGAACCTCGTAGCCACCTATCTCTGGGTCGTCGTTAAACTTCACTATGGCATCACGCGCAGTTGAGCCGAAAAGGTCGTTAACGAACACTATAACCATCGTCTTGACAGTCGTGCCTGTCTCCTGTTGTGCTTCTTTCAGGAAGACGAACATATCCTTAATGAAGAGCTCGTCGTGTGGGCCTACTCTAAAGAACCATTTGCGGTCTAGCCGCGTTAGCTTGGGCGATGACGACGCCTCGTTGACGAAGGGTATTCCATAACGCTCAGCCACCTCGGCTGCTGTGAGCGTCGTTGAGCTTAGGACTGTCCCGAAGAGCACATGAACCTTCTCCTGCGTTATCAGGCGCTCAGCCTCAGCCCTAGCTATCTCAGGCTTGCCCTGAGTATCAGCCCACACCAGCTCAATCTTAGCGTTCATGCTCTTGATTGTGTCATAACCCTCCTCTTCCACTATGAAGTTAATCACATCCCGCACCACCTGGCCATACCTCGCAGCGCCACCCGTCAATGCCTGCAATACACCTATCTTAACCACCTTAGGCTGCTCTGGGCCAGCTCCTGGGCCTAGTGTAAAGAATATGCCTACACCAGCGGCTACTATGATGACGACTAATATTATGGCGAGAGCCGCCTTTGATACGCCGGCTTTTTCCCCGTATATTCCCTTATTCACGTTCAGCGTCAATAACCTAATGTTTGATAAGCGTTATCGCGGCTCACCATAAAATATATAATTACTAACTGTAGGTGCTGGGTTGAATTTGAAGACGCTTATAGAGGTCAGAGATGTTGAGAAGCGGTTTGGGGGGCTAGTGGCTCTCAGAAGTGTGAGTATGAAGGTTAGACAGGGAAGCGTCATCGGGCTCATAGGCCCCAACGGGGCGGGGAAAACAACTCTCCTCAACATAATTAACGGGCTATACAAGCCCGACAGCGGCACCATACTTTTCAATGGTCATGACATAACAGGCTATCCACCCCATAAGATAGCGCTTCTCGGCATAGGGAGGACATTTCAGGTGGTTAAGATATTCAGGGGCATGACAGTCTTTGATAACATCCTCGTCCCCGCACTCAGGTTTTATAAGAAGAGGGAAGATGCGATAAAGCGCGTAGAATGGCTCTGCGACTTCTTTGAGATACAAAGAATAAAGGATGAGCTGGCCAGCGAGATATCGGGCGGACAGCAAAAACTGCTGGAGCTGGCGCGCGCAATAGTACATGACCCCCAGCTACTACTGCTTGACGAGCCGTTCTACGGGATACACCCAGAGCTCAAGACAAAGATAATCAACTACATCAAGAGGCTTAACGAGGAACTAGGAAAAACATTCCTGATAGTGAGCCATGACATGCCGTCTATCAGAACCATATGTGATGGCGTGCTCGTGATGCATGCTGGCGAGGTGATATATGAGGGGACTTTGGAGGAGGCTAGGAAGAGCAAGGGTGTCTTGGAGGCTTATCTGGGGGTGTAGGGCATGGTTCTTGAGGTTAGGGAGCTTGTGGCGGGCTATTATGGGTCGGCAGACATACTTCACGGCATAAACCTAAAGACACTAGATGGTGGAATAACTGTTGTCATAGGCCCCAACGGCGCTGGAAAATCAACACTACTGAAGACAATCTATGGAATGATAAAGCCGAGAAGCGGAAAGGTCTATTTCAATGGTCATGACATCACGGGGGAAGAGCCGCATAAACTACTCATGAGAGGAATAACATACATACCACAGCATAGAACGATATTTCCAGCATTAACCGTTTATGATAATCTACGCGTGAATACCTGGTTATTCAGGAAGGATAAAGAGAGAATCCGCGAATCTCTTGAGAAGGTTTACAGCATGTTTCCCGTGCTTAAGGAGAAGAAGGACATGAAGGCTGGCGCGTTAAGTGGTGGTGAGCAGAAGATGCTTGAGGTAGCCAAGGCATTAATACACGAGCCCAAGCTCATACTGGTAGATGAGCCTACCGCAGGCCTAGCGCCGAGCATAGCTATCAAGATATACTCATACCTGGAGAAGCTGAGGGAATCAAACATAACAGTGCTACTTGTTGACCAGAACGTTAGGCAGGCGGTGAGGCTTGCCGACTATGTTTATGAGATTGATTTGGGGCGTGTAAAGTCTGAAGGAAGTAAGGAAGATTTTGAGAAGAGGATGGAGCAGCTAGTAAGTACGTGGATATAGATGTTAGACTTTGTTGCTTAGCTCTGAGGAGAGATTTTCTCGCTCTTCCTCTATATGCCAAAGCCGCTCAGCATATACATCATCCATTATACTCTCTGGGGGATGCGGCGGCTGTTCCTCGTTAATCTCTATAGCGCGTCTTATCGCAGCCTCTATCTCTTCCCGCATCTTCCTATCATCCTCCTCGCTCATAATACCAGACTTTACGAGAAAACATTTGAAACGCTTTACTGGCTCTCTCTCCTCCCACATCCTCACCTCCTCAATAGTTCTATACCTCATTGCGTCATCAGCTGTTGAGTGTGGTCCTAGCCTATACATGAATAGTTCCACCAGTGTCGGGCCTTCTCCGCTACGCGCTCTATCTACCGCTTCGCGCGCAGCTAAATAAACTGCTAGTGGGTCGTTTCCATCTACTCTTATACCTGGGAAGCCGTATGCTGTTGCTTTTATCGCCAGACTCTCGCTGGCGGTCTGCTTAACAACTGGGCAGGAGATGGCGTATTGGTTGTTTTCGCAGAAGAAGACTATTGGTGCTTTGAAGACTCCCGCGAAGTTCATAGCTTCGTGGAAGTCGCCTTTTGATGTTGCTCCGTCTCCAAAGAATACAGCAGCTACCTCGTCGCGTTTCCTGAGCTTGCACGCCATGGCGAAGCCAACTGCTGGTGGAATGTTGGTTGATATTGGTATTGGTGGGAGGAATATTCGGAGCTTCTTATTGCCTATGGTGAGTATATCCCTACCCTTAAACGGTGATTTGGCGTTCACCATGTAGTGCGCCACTAGCTCCTCTAGTGTTACTCCACGCGCTATCTGTAGAGCTAGGTCGCGGTGGGATGGGAATATCCAGTCATGCTCCTTGAGCGCGTATGCTATCGCCGCTACTGCTTCATGCCCTATGTTGGGGGCGTGAAACGGTATCTTCCCGACCCTCTGTATGCGCATGAGCCACTCATCAAGGAGACGCGCCGCAAGCATAGCACGGTAAATTCCACGTAGCTGCTCATGGCTCAGCCCTATCTCACTAGCATCGCGGGCGGAAGTTCCGTCTTCGCTCATAATCTTAAAAATGCTTTGGGACTCCAACTCGTTGATTAACATATTATAAGCCAGTATTTTATATTTCTCCAATACAATTAAAGAATCAGGTCTGGGTTTAGCAAAGTTATATAAAGATTAAGCTAAGACCAGCAGATACGTTGACCAATTCCAAACATTGATGAGCAGATGCGCTATTATTACTTGTATGAGTCGCTGGCTTCTGAGGTAGGTATAGCCAGCTACAATTCCTGCTGCGAAGGTTATGATGATTAGGTAGATGTTGGGGCCGTGGAAGAAGGCCCATGAGAGGGCGGTTATCAGTATGGCTCTCCAATGATAGTTATACACCTTATAGAGCCTTCCGAGGGCGTAGCCGCGCCACATTATTTCCTCAGCAACAGGAGCTATTGTGATAGCGCCAACAGCCCAGATAACTCCACCTAGCAGGCTCATACGCGGCGCAGTAGCAGCTATACCTGAGAAAACATAGACAGCCTGCAAAGCCAGATATGCCAGAAAAACAACAAACCCCACGACTACGTCCCTCAACGCTACACCTCCACCAAGTATCAAATCGCGGACACTCCTATTCTCTTCTTCATTAAACCAGCGTGCAACTAAGTAGAGGAAGGATAACTCTAGAGGAATTAAGACTAGTATGGGCATCAACTCTATAGAATAGCTGAGAGCGAGAAGTTGGTTTCTCGTTATAAGGTATAGCACCCCAAACCAGAGAGAGTTCAAGCCAAAGCTTAGGACTATAGGACCAACCAGAATAAGTACGATACGCCTTTTCTGCGAAAAAGTCAAACGACTATACCTCAGCATATTTTAGTGTAGGATTAGGTAATTAAGCCTTTTTGTTGATATTTGTTAGGATTTTGCATGTAGTCTATCATATTAGTTGCGGTAAATACACAAAGAAAAAATTAATATAATCTAAATTTTTGGCAAACCAAAGAAATGATAACACGAATAATAGTTCTAGCATTCCTTGCGTTGTTGGTAGTGCCTCTCACCGCTATAGGTCAGGAAGACGTTGAAGTAAGTTTTTACAGGTTTGCAGTTTATGTAGATGGTGAGGGAAACGTATACGGTGATGCTACCGTAAAGTTTCAAGGAGAAGACGTAGGCCTCTTCACGACGACAAACCCGCAGGCGTATCTTCTAGTTGAGCTGTCTAACGTTCCAAGCCCATTTATACTAACTTTTGAATGGCTTGACCCAGATGATAAGGTGTTCCAAACAGCATCGCTAAGAGAAACAGGGGATGCGGTGTTTAGCAGCTATACTGCGTGGAGCTGGATAGATGTGGATAAAGACACTCCTAAAGGCGCATGGACTGTTAATGTGTATTTGAATGATAAGCTTATACTGCAGACGGTTTTCTTCCTCTTTGAGCCGCAGCAGCTTATGGATGTCTTGACTGCATATAACACGCTTAATGAGGAGAATCAGAAGTTAAAAGAACAATTGCAAGATGCTGAGGCTCGTGTTAATGAGCTTAGTGGCCAGTTGAGTGAAATGCGGAAGAAGGTGGATGTTCTCCAGTCCGAGAATAGCGACTTAAAGTCTCAGGTGGATAAGCTTTCTCAGGATAACGAGAGGCTAAAGAAAGACTTGCAGGAGGCTCAGAGTAAGGTGAGTAGCCTCAGTCAGGAGAATCGGGAATTATCTCAGCAGCTTAAGACAGAGCGGGCCGCTGCATCTCAGCTTGAGATGCAGAGATGGATATTCCTAGGAACTACAGCGCTATTTCTCGTAACTACTGTTGTGATGGCTCTGAGAAAGCCGAAGGTTTCTCCATTACCACCACCTCCTCCACCAACCTAAGTTATTCCCAGCCCAGCTTTGCCTGCTTATCTAAAGCCTCATAGAACGCCTTCATACGTTCCACAACAATCTTAACTCTATTATATGAGAAGTCCCTCTCGTCGCATAGGAAGCGGTACACCCCAGTCTCGTCTATTTGCGTGTAGTTTATGGTGTAGTTATCAACTATTTGCGGCTCTAGGTAGATACGCCTTATAGCGCTGTAGTTTTGTTCTTCAAGCTGGCTGCGTAGCTGGCTGGGTAGTGTTTCTATTTTCCCGTACCGCTTTATGAGGCTCAGAGCCTTTTTAGGCCCTATCCCCCTAATCCCCTCGTTAAAGTCTGTTCCGATTAGTATGGCTATGTCAATTAACTGCTCGCGTGTGATGTCGTGATGGGCTAGTAGTTTTTCCAGCTCTATGAGCTCTGGCTTTAGGGGCCTGGCTATCCGCTTGCTGGGTAGCCATTCTTTACCCTGTATGGTTAGGTAGCGTACTAGCCTCGGCGCTCCAAAGAGTAGCGAGTCGTAATCCTTGCTGCTTGCAGCCCAGACATCGCCACGTATAGCTATATAGGCGCATTGGGCTTCTGCCTCTCCCGCTGCCTGTATATAGGGTATTCCGAGCAGCTCTAGCAGCTTCTTTGCGTCGCGTATCATCGCTTCTGTTAAGCGGCCTGTCATCACGGCTTTTGAGAATGCTGTGGCGTAATCGCCTAAGGCTAGGGCACGTATCCACTCCTCTTCGGCTTTCCTCTTCTGCTGGCGTCTTTTCTCAAGTTCGTCTCGCTTCAGTTCTGGCGGCTTCCCATCAAAGACGAAGACCAGCCTTATCCCGTAGTCGTGGATTAGCCTGGTTGTCCTGAATGCTAGGCCAGCGAGGTGCGAGGTGACGTTCCCCTGCCTGTCGGTTAATAGGGAGCCGTCAGGTTTGCGGACAAGCGCTAGGAACTGGTATAGATAGTTGTTTGCATCAACCGCGAAGCTAAGACCTCTTAGAGAGTCTAATGTAAGCTCTCTCTTCAGTATGATAGGTGTGAGGAGAACCCCCATCTAAGTGATGTTATATCCTATGGTCTCTTATTGAGGTTTATTTTATGGCTGGTTATTCCATCATAAAGCATGGCCAGTGAAGCGAGTGTTTCACCTGTAGTTATAGCTCCGAGGCTTTCAAGGAGGCGTGAGGGCAGAGGCTTCTCGGTAGGTGAGCTGATTAGGGCTGGACTCACTTTACAGCAGGCGCGTAAGCTGGGGATTAGGATAGATAAAAGGAGACGGAGCACCCACGAGTGGAACGTTGAAGCCCTTAAGCAGTTTGTGGAGTCGCTTAAGCCGAAGAAAGTAGAGGAGGCTACACCAACGCAGCAACAGCAACCCCAACCAGAGGAAGCTCCAGCGGAGGAGCCTAAGAAAAGGAGAAAACGGGCTAAGAGGGAGAAGACCGAGGAAGAGAAGCCGACTAGTAGAGGAGGCAGAAGACGCGGGGGCAGAAAATCTTCAAGCCAAGAGTAACTTTGGCCATCATTCTTAGGTGCCTATTTTTCTTTGGTACAATAAATTATTATTTTATTTATGAGAGTTTCTGTGGGTTGCTGTATGCGTTGGAACGTGGATGTGAGGACGTTTAGGGAGTGGGCTGAGCGTAAAGATAAGTCGCCTACCCCCAAGTTGATGAGTCTTGACGAGGCGGTTAAGAGGTTTCTGAGGAACGGCGCGGTCGTGGCTATAGGTGGCTGCCTCTACTCAAGAACACCAATGGCGGCGGTGCATGAAATAATCAGACAGGGGTTTAGGGAGCTGACTATAGTAAGAAACCTAGCAGGCTTTGAAACAGACCTGCTCCTCGTTTCAGGCTGTCTCAGGCGCCTCATCACAAGTTGGTGCAGCCCAGGCTACGCGTGGGGCATGTCTAGGGTTCTCCGCCACTATGTAGAGAATGCGCTCGCCGAGTTTGAGGAATGGAGCCATCTCGGCATAGGGCTTAGACTCAAGGCAGCTGCCATGGGCGTGCCGTTTCTACCAACATTCTCCATGCTGGGCTCAAGCATCATGGAGAGGCTGGGAATCGCTGAGATGACGTGCCCCTACTCTGGCGAGAAGCTAGCCTTAGTTCCCGCTCTCTATCCCGATGTCGCCATAATACACGCCAACAGAGCAGATGCCTATGGGAACATTCAGATTGACGGCTATACGCACATGGATAAGGACATGGCTCAGGCTGCCAGGCATGTAATAGCAACCGTTGAGGAAGTCGTTGATGGTGATGAGATTAGGCGTTCAGCGGAGAGGACTATAATACCCTTCTTCTGCGTTGACGCTGTTGTTGAGCTACCCTTCGGCGCGTATCCCTCGGAGTGCTGGGGAAGATACGAGGCTGATTTCAGCCACATAGCCAGCTACCAACAACGCGTGGATGAAAGAGGTATAGAAGGCGCTAGAAGCTATGTTTCCGAAAACATCACTGGCGTGTCTTCGTTTATGGAGTTTCTCTCAAAGGTTGGAGTTGAGCAGCTCCTTGGTAGGGTGAGGGCGTTTAGGAATGTTGTCGCATGAGAGGAACTTTACACGCTCAGAGCTCCTGGCGGTTATGACGGCGCGTATGCTTGAGGATGGTAAAACAATCTTCGTTGGCGTGGGCCTCCCCATGCTGGCGGCCGCTCTAGCGCAGCGCCTCCATGCTCCGAATATAACGATAATATTTGAGGGCGGAGTAATAGCGCCTGAAATCAAGCCAGGGATGCTGCCTCTCTCAACAAACGAGGTGAGGGCAGCTAGGAAGGCCGTGATGCTCCCCAGCATAGATGATGTTTTCTTCTACCAGCAGCGCGGGTATATAGACTATGGGATACTGGGAGCTGCGCAGATAGATAAGTATGGAAACATAAACACGTCAGTTATAGGTGATTATGAGAAGCCTAGGGTTCGCTTACCTGGAAGCGGCGGGGCAAACGACATAGCATCCACCTGCTCCAGAGTTATAGTATCCACGTTCCACGAGAAGCGGCGCTTCGTTGAGCGTGTGGATTTCATAACAAGCCCAGGCTACTTACACGGCGGAAACACTAGGCGGGAAGCTGGGCTAATCTTCGGAGGACCCTACAAGGTTGTTACAGACCTAGCTATAATGGGCTTTGATGAAGAGAGTAAGGCTATGAGGGTTGAGGCTGTTTATCGTGGAGTAAGGATAGAAGAGGTTTTGGAGAATATGGGTTTCAGGCCGATAATACCTGATGAGGTTGGAGAGATAGAGCCCCCAACCGATGAGGAGCTAAAGATACTCCGCAGCATAGACCCTGATAGGGTTATGCTGCGGTGAAAAGGATAATTTGTTATAATTAGGCTGCTATGTGTGGTTTTGGAATGCTTGCGCAGAAAGAGCTGGAGGTAACACGGTTTGTGGGCAGGGCTATAAAGCGCCTGGAAGACCCGCGGTTCATAACGGGCTCCGCAAAGTTTGTGAGCGATGTGAGGCTTCCCAACTTATGTTACATGGCTATACTCCGAAGCAGCTTTGCTCATGCCTACATAAGGAGGATAGACGCTTCTGATGCTTTGAGATGTAGGGGTGTAGTTGGGGTTCTAACGGGCGAGGACGTGAGAAGGCTTGCGAACCCGATTTACGTGTGGTGGACTGCTAAGGGTATGAAGACGGCAGACGTGTATTGCCTGGCCGTTGATAAGGTGCGATACGTGGGGGAGCCCATCGCGGCGGTTGTAGCTGTTGATGAAGCATCAGCCAAGGACGCGCTAGAGAGAATAGTGGTTGACTATGAGCCGATTAAACCCGTTGTGTCTATTGATGATGCCCTAAACCCCAGCTCGCCGCTCATTTATGAAGAGTGGGGCGATAACATAATGCTGGAATACATGCTGGAGGGCGGTGATGCTGAGTCAGCGTTTAGACAGGCAGACCACGTATTTGAGGAGAGGATAAGCAGCCATAGGTATTGCGGCGCTCCTATAGAGACACGCTGCTACATAGCCAGCTACAGCCCACCCTATCTAGATGTATGGGCAGCGACTCAACAACCGCACCAGACCAGAACAGTTATTGCGAGAACTCTCAACATTCCAGAGAATTATGTTAGGGTTTCAGTCCCAGCTCTGGGCGGCGGCTTCGGGCCTAAGCAACCAACCTACCATGAGGAGGTGCTAGTCCCGCTCGCAGCCATGAGATTTGGCGTGCCAGTGAAATATGTTGAAGAGCGGCGCGAGAATCTAACGAGCATGCACCAGGCTCGCGAGCAGGTTCATGACATTAAAGTGGCTGTTAGACGTGATGGAGTTATACTTGCTGTTGATGATGTGATAACAGCTAATCTGGGCGCTTACCTACCCACATGCGGGCCAGGCTCGGTGATAATAGCTGGCAAGACGATAACAGGTTGTTATAAAATACGGAACTGCCGAGTCAGGATAATAGGGGTGGCAACAAACAAACCGCCATATGGTGCGTATAGGGGATACGGGAAGGATGCTGGGAACTTCGTTATTGAGAGGATGATTGACATAATAGCTGATGAGCTGGGCATGAGCCCAGTTGAGGTTCGTCTGAGAAATATTATCAGGCCAGAAGACCTCCCATACAGGTCTTTCAGCGGCGCTCTCTACGATAGCGGCGACTATCCCTCTGTGTTGATGAAGGCCCTTGAGCTTATACAGTATGATGAGGTGAGCGGAACATCAGGCGGGGAGAACAGGCTCATAGGAGTTGGCGTCTCACTCACCATAGAGCCTACAGCATCACACTACCCAGGGGCGTATATGCTGGGATATGAAGGCGCGAGCATCAGAGTTGAGCCCTCAGGCGAGATTACCGTAGCGGTAGGCTCCGCCCCCATGGGAACTGGCCACGAGACGTTTGTGGCGCAGGTAGTTGCGGATGAGCTGGGGCTGGACGACGTAAGTAAGGTGCGGGTTATTGAGGGGGAGACAAGCGCCACACCATTCGGATTTGGAAGCTGGGCCAGCAGAACCGCAATCCTAACAGGAAACGCAGCACTACTCGCGGCGCGCAAGCTTAAGACAAAGCTGCTGAAAATAGCAGCATCAACATTAGGCGAAGATGAGACCAGGCTCAGAATCGTTGGAGGCGTCATAACAAGCGAGGACAACCCCTCTAAGCGTATATCAATAGAGGAGATAGCCAGCATGGTCTATTCATGTAAGCCAACGCCTCCGCCGCCAGCGATTGAGCCTGGGCTTGAGGAGACAGCGTTCTTCTTCCCAGACAATATAGAATCAATAGACCAGCCTGGCGGTGGGAGGAACACCTACGCGGCTTACTCCAACTCCGCTCACGCGGCCGTGGTTGAGGTTGACGCCGAGACTGGCGTGGTCAAGGTCTTGAAGTATGTTGTGGTAACTGACTGTGGGAGGGTTATCAACCCACTCATAGTGGAGGGGCAGATTGTCGGAGGTGTAATCCAGGGGATAGGCGGCGTATTATACGAGGAGAACACCTACAACAGCGATGGCCAGCCTCAAGCTACGACATTCATGGACTACCTCATACCATCAAGCATGGAAGCGCCGCAGGTGGTTGTCCAACTACGCGAGTCCCCATCCCCTTATAACCCCCTAGGCGTCAAGGGCGTTGGCGAAGGACCAATAGAGGGGGTTCCAGCCACGATAGCCAACGCTGTGGAGAACGCGCTCAAGAAGTATGGGGTTAGGATAACATCGCTTCCCCTCAAGCCTGAAAAGATTTGGGAAATGATTAGAAGGAGTGGATGACGCTATCGCTCAGCTCTCTTACCTTCTCTTTTATCTCGGAAACGTTGTTGAATGCTGGCATTAGCACGAGCTCTTTAGCGCCTGCTCTCGCGAACTGCTCCGCATACTCAACGCATTCGCGGGCTGAGCCTGTAAGCGCGCTTTCCACGGAAGCCTCGCTCCAAGGCGGGAGGTCGCAGTACCGCTCAACAAACTTGGAAACGGCTTCCAGCCCTGAGCGCCTATCCCTCGCCACCAGCGCAGGTATCATAACACAGTTTGAGAGCTTAGACTCGTCCCTACCACTCTGCCGCGCATAGCTAAGTATCTTCTCCCAGCTTCTCCTAAAGCTCTCAGGCGTGTAGAAATATGATACCCACCCATCAGCAATCCTGCCTATACGTGAGAGAGCCCTCTCCACGTAGCCGCCCATCCATATAGGCGGGTGAGGCTTCTGAACAGGCTTCGGCTCCAGCCTAACATTACTAAACTCGTAAGAACCATACCTACCGCTCACGCTCTCCTCACTCCACAGCCTCTTAAGAATCTCAACATTGGTCTCTAGTATCTCACCACGCTTACTGAATGGAACTCCACAAGCCCTAAACTCGCGCTCATACCAGCCAGCAGCAACCCCAAAAACGATACGCCCATTACTAAGATGGTCAAGAGCCGCAACCTGCTTGGCAACAACAACTGGATTGCGCAGAGCGAGGAGAAAGACACCCGTGCCAAGCCTCACACGCTCAGTATGAGCCGCCACAGCCGACAAGACAATCAAGGACTCATGTATCGGGTAGAAGCGTTTGCTGCCGAGTATTATATGGTCCCACACCCACACCGAGCTGAAGCCCAGCTCCTCAGCAAGCCGCGCCACATCTATCAAGTCCCTAAACGATATACCCTCGCCAGCAGCTACATAGTTCTGCAACGCAACGCCAAACCTAACCCCCAAACTCCTAACACCCGCCTTCCCCTAATCGTAGCCACACCAGTCTAAAATAGCTAAAGCCATTATCTTGGTAGCGGTTATCAAGTCATCAACCATAACATGCTCATTAACAGCGTGCATCTGCTCAGTAAGCCCAGGCCCGAAAATCACCGTAGGCGTCTCCCCATACTTGTTGAGAAACCTAGTATCAGCAGCGCCTAGGCGGCCGCTTATGACTGGCTCCCGCCCCACAACCTCCCTATACGCGTTTGAGAGAGTCTTGACTATGGGATGGCTTACAGGTATCTCCGAAGGCTCGGCGAAATAGCCAGCAAACCTAACCTCTGGCGGGTGGTTTCTCATCCATGGGTCTGCTGCCGCGACTCTCGCTATATGCTCGCGGAATCTCCGCTTTACTTCATCGGAATCCTCGCCTGGGACCGTTGCTATGCTTCCCTTTAGACGACACGTATCGGGGAAAGCGCTGGGATAGGAGCCAGCCTCAAAAACCCCAACCATACATGGAATAGCCTCGCGTATGTCTGGGTATAGGGGATGGCTAACTTCACCCAGCCGTATCTCCTCAAAATCCTCCACCGCCCTGACTATCTTATACCCCTTATGAATCGCGTTAACGCCCTCCCACCTCCTCTGAATACCAGCAGGCTTACCACGGACATCTATCTCAAACCAAATCCGCCCTATACACGCTGGCTGTATCTTCATACTGCTCGTCTCAGCGCTTATCCCAGCGTCAGCCCTATAGCCACGTAATATGGCTGCGAGAGTCCCATTACCGCTAAGCTCCTCATCAACCGTATACTCAAGTATTACATCGCCTTTGAGCCTGATTCCAGACTTGATTATGGCAGCCATAGCCATGGTATAGGCTGCCAGCCCCGCCTTCATATCGGAAGAGCCGCGACCATAAAGCCTACCCTCACTAACCTCACCAGACCAGGGAGGATAAACCCACGCATCCTCGGGCCCTGGCGGTATGACATCCACATGCCCGTTGAACAGAAGCGACCTACCACCACCAGAGCCGCGATAAACACCAACAACGTTAGGCCTTCCCGAATAATCCCGCTCAACAGGAACAAACCCAGGATGCCCGCGAAGCTCCTCCAAACTAGGCTCCCAAACATCCACAAACAATCCCAGCTCGCTCCTCAGATAATCAGCCAAAAACCCCTGAACAACACCCTCATCACCAGTAACGCTGGGAAACGAAACCAAACGCCTAAGAAAGTCAACAACCTCGCCGCGATGCTTCTCAATAAACCCTATGACAGCATCTCTAGCTGCGCTCATGATTCTAGGAAGCAACGTGGTGGCGGATAAATTTTCATCAGGGGATTAACGCGACGACCTCAATCTCAACCTTTACATCATTCCAGAGCCTAGCCACCTGCACCGTTGTCCTAGCTGGGAAGTTAGGCCCCATATACTCCCTATAGACCTCATTCATCCCCTCGTAATCCTTCATGTCGGATAGATAGACGGTTGCCTTAATCACATTATCCAGCGAGGAGCCAGCATCCTCAAGCACCGCCTTAAGATTCTCCAACACAACCCTAGTCTGCTCCCTTATATCGCCCCTAACAACCTCACCACTCCCAGGGTCTACGGGAACAGCACCATAAGTCCAGACCAAATTACCAACCCTAACAGCCTGGGAAAGCGGAAGACCAAGCTCAGCAGCCCCACCAGACCTAACAACCTCCTTCTTAACCACAAACCACACCAACAATAACCCAATAAATAAAAGTTTAGTTATCACCACAGCCCCCCGTCAACAATCGTAAGCTTTCAATTCTCTTTTTGAGATTCTTGGGACTGAGGTTGCGGATATGAAGCTGACTATAACCTTTCAATTCTCTTTTTGAGATTCTGAAAACAGACAGCATATTAAC
>WAQC01000064.1 GCA_015520425.1 Candidatus Pelearchaeum sp.
CCAGTCATCATAGGGATAACGCTACTTGAGGGACGTTGTATAAAGGAGCTCTCCAGCCTTACGTCAAGCCAGCGGGATGTGGATATTATGAGCCATTTCATCCCCCGCCTCATACAGAGGGGCTATAATGTGCAGGCTTATGAGAGCCAGGCATTCTGGTATGATGTTGGCTCTACCGAGAAGTATGAGAAGCTAACCACCGATACTATAAGCAGGTATTTGAATCATCTTGAGGAGCTCGTTTAGGGCGGTGTTATATCTCCGTCTTTCTCCAACCATCCTAGGAACTTTTCCAGCTTCTCGTATCTGCTTCGCTGCTTCTCGGTCTGCACGGCAACAACCATGCTCCCCGCAGGTGTTTCTGCTATGTGTATATAGCATTCGCCACCTTGCGCTGACCGTGCTTTATCCAGTACTGTTTGGGAGATTATGGGCACGCTCATACTCCCTCCTCCAGCCGCGTTTATGTAGAGAAGCCCCCTGCCAACACTGGCCGCTACTGACTCTTCTATTCTGATTGACTCTGCCTTAACCACGCGCGGCCTGCGCAGCTCCTCGTAAATCTGCATATCCTGAATAACATAATACACCTCGCGGCCGCTTGCTACACGGATAAGCTTGCCCATGATTGGCATTCCTATCCTAAGCCAACCAGGTGGTATGCGCATCCTTACCTTATGCTCCCCGCCTTTCAAATCAACAATAACTATGTTGTATATTATTGTGTCAGACCTGGATGTAGCCCTAATATCAGCGACATAGCCGTAGACGGTGCGTTCAGCGGGGCTTATGGGCTGTTTCACAGCCTACACAACCTATCCCTGGACTCCCACTACTCCCGAATAGGCCGCTAGTTAGCCATTTTTAAGTTTCAGGAATAAGGAGCTGAAGGTTAGAGGATGGTAATAATATGGTGGGTGATGATTTTTTAATCAGCGCGACGCGCCTTGGTGTGGGAGGTTGACGGCATGGTAAAGCTATCCAAGACCAGGCTTGTGGATGCTCTCTCAACTGTCGCTTACTTCTTCATATTCCTCGGCGCTCTGCTCGCGCTCGTTGTCGTGGCATCACTTCTAAAAGCACTTCCCCAGCTTCTAGGACTGGCTTAAAGCAGCTCACTCCTCCTCTGTCTCCTCACAGCGGCCAACGCCGTGAGCAGCGTTACGGTAGCTACCAGCGCCGTTATCATAGGGATAGGCCCGCTCAAGAGAGCCATCAACGAGCCAGCTATCGTCTCGCTTATCTCCTGTATAACTACCGTATGGACAGACCACTCTGGTATCAGGAGCACAACCTGCACGCCCTCCGACGTTATTGCCAGAAAGTATGTCGGCTCCTTAGCCGTAGCAGCCAATACTTTATAGATATCATCCGCCAGCACCGCTGGATTACCATCAACAGTAACGAGTATCTCGTTTGTCAGCGAGGCGTTTATGAGAGCCCTATCCACGTCCATTATGATTATCCTGGCAGGTGTCCCATCGGGGGCTGATACGTTCATTTTGATGAAGCCCCGCGTTATGTTGAGCGGTAGTATTGATACGTCAATTTCCTTCTTTAGGACAATCGCTTTCATCATACTCTTACCAACTGTTGGAGATGGCTGTGGCTCTACGTTGAAGGACGCTACAGCCCCTACTGGCGGTGATGAGCTTATCTGCGCCTCCAACGTTGGTCCTTCATCTTCCACGCCCATACGACGCTCTATACGCTGAAACATTGTCTGATTTCCTGCATTTATGAGCCTCTCTTCAATTACCACGCGTGTTCCGTTGGGGTACGTTATCTCCGTCTTTATCTTATGTATCACGTTATCCTCCAGAACCATGACCTCAAGCTCGCGAGATAGTTTTGTACCGTTGGCGAAGACCTGCTCCTCCTCAGCCTTCCTGACCTCAATTACGCTGGTGTTCCTTACATCTATTCCTTCAGGGATTATTTCCTCGCTTGTCTCCACGCTCTCGCTAATCTCTTCCTCCAGCCTCTCAAGGGCGTGCTCACTGTTTTCAATAAGTGCTTTTGCTTGTTTTACTAATGCACTGGCCCTATTGGGGTTTTGCTGTAGTATGCTCTCCGCATCGTTAAGAATCTTCTCAGCTTCTCTTAATAGGTTCTCCACGATGGTTGTGTTGGCGCCTAGTGTCTGAGCCCTAGCGATGAGCTGTCTTATCTTCTCTCTGGCTTCCTGGAGTTTTTCAAGTGCTTCATTTATCTGCTCTTGCCGACGCTCCTGCTCCTCGCGTTGCCGTTCAGCCAGCTTGGCAAGGTCTTCTGCCTGCTGTTCAACGTTATGCGCTATCCGCCTCGCCTGGCGCGCTAGGTTAATAGCTTGAGCAGCGTCTCCCTCCTCTAGTAGCTGCTGAGCCTGTGTGAGCAGTTGTTCGGCTTCGTTAAGTAGCGAAACAAGCGACGCGGTATCAGCGCCCTCGCGGGCAGCTTCGTTCAACTTCTCCAACGCATCATTAATAGCGTCCTTTGCATCATCTATCGCATCGCGCGCCTTTTCAATAAGTTCTCCTCTACGCTCCTCTTCTGTGGTTGTAGTTTCAGTCAAGATAGTTGTTGTCATCATGGTGGTTGTTGTGGTTTCTTCGTGAAGCTCTGTGGTAGTTGTTGTCAGTTCAACTTCGGTCTCAGTGGTTGTTGTTTCAGTTTCAGTAGTTTCTGTCTCTATGGTCTCGGTTATTGTATGCTCTTCCTCGGTCTCCGTATGTTCTGTGTGAGTTGTTTCTATCGTCTCAGTGGGTTCAGTCCGCGTTGTGCGCGTTTCGTCTGTCTCTGTGCGGGTTTCTATAGTTCTGGTGGTGTTGGTTATCGTTTCTGTTATCTCTTCTTCGTCATTATCAGCTTCATCGTCATCGTCAGTAGGGCGGGGTTTCTTTGTTTTTGTCGTGTGAGTGGGCTCCCTCTCGTCATCGTCATGGGATTCATCTTCGTCGGCCTGCGCCACCATAAGGCTAACTTGCATGACTTGTAGTAGGAGTATTATGAGGAGCAAGGAGGCAACGAGCTTCGTTATGCGCGCCATTCCATGTTTCACCACTGTCTGGAAAGGGCGGCTAATTATCTTATCAGCCTTCCTTTTCCGAATTTTCTAGAAAATGCTCCGAGATAATTTGTGGTGATGGAGGTAAAATACTTAATATTTTTGATGATTGTTCATGATGAAGGGCTTGGGCGAAGACGAGAGAAATGGCGATTTGAACTATTTTAACGCCTTACGCAACCCGATTAGAAGGCGGATTCTGCAGCTTCTCTATGAGAACGGCGAGATGAGCGCATCGGCGCTTAAACGTGCTTTAAGCGTCAGTATGGGCACCCTATATTATCACTTGGATATACTTAGGCCATTCCTGAGACAGACGAGTCAGAGACGTTATGCTCTTAATGAGCTTGGTGTTCAGGCTATTGTTGGCTCGGTGCCTGTTCAGCCAATCGTGGAGCCCCGCGAGCCTGGATATGTGCGTGTAGCCAAGGCTTTGGCGCTGTCCCCGCTGTTGGACAGGGCTGGGTCTAGGCCAGCGCTAGCACTGCCCGTAGCAGCCATCTTCGCGATAACCTATGTGGCGCTTCTCCAGCTTCTAGACCTCAAGCCCATCTCAATATACTACCTACCAGCCAGCAGCGGGCCTATCCCCGACAAGCTCTGGAGCCCGCTAAACCTTATCGCGATTCTGCTCTACTTCTTCGTAGTGGGCAAGCTTACGCATCGCTCCACAGTGGATTCGTGGAAGCTTCCTCTCGTGGTGGCGGTGTTGATAGCCACCTTACCTACCCAGTTCTTCTTAATCTACACTGTCTTGGCGGCTCAGGGGCTTGTGGCTGGCGGCATCTTCATCCAAGCCACCTATGTTATTACCTCGGTTTGGCAGCTGGCTGTCTTCAGCGCAGCGCTGAACGTCTCCTCAGGCGCTTCGTGGGAGAGAGCCCTAGTAGCCTCGCTCTTCCTCTCATACATAGGGCTGGTCATTTTGCAGGCGCTGGGCTATAACCCGCTCCTCCTACGCTAAGCTCATAAGCATCTTCCTTCATCTAATCGGTTCATGATTCAGATAGGCATAGGCTGCTCAAGCGATAAGAATCCAATACCAATCGCTGTTGAGAAGGCGCGGAGATTCGCAGAGAAGATGGCCGAGTACAGGGATGAGGTTATCCTACTCACAGGCGGTAATGGCGGGCTCATGCGTGTTGTCTGTGAGGAGTATGTGAAGCGCGGCGGCATGACGCTAGGCGTCATACCCTATGAGGACGAGCACCGCAGCGAGGGAGACCCGCGATACAATCCGTACAATACAATCGTATACCGCAGCGGCCAGACATTCCAGGCTAGGAGCATAGGCTTGGTGCGAAGTAGCGACGCTTTCGTCATACTGGGCGGCGGCTCTGGCACGATAATAGAAGCTCACCTGGCGTATATCTATGAGATACCTCTCATAGTGCTTGTTGGTACTGGCTATGTGAGCGACGCGCTTATGCAGATGCATCCAGACGGATACCTAGACCACCGTAGGGTTCAACGGGCATATTTCACCGAAGACCCCGTAGATGCTGCTGAGAGGGCGTATCAGTCAGCTAAGAGGAGAAGGGAGTAGGTAGGTTTTTCTCCAGTTTTGAGAAGCCGCCGACGCGCGTTAGCTCGTATAGCTGGTCAGCAGCCTCCTCCACTTCTCTATCGTGGGTAACCACTATGGCCTGCGGGAGTAGCGCTCCTTCGCGTCTGAAGTTTGAGAGAAGCCTTACCAGCTCTCTCCGCTTCTCAGCGTCCAAGTGTATTGTCGGCTCATCCATGATTAGACATCCAGCCTTCTCTCCCGCTAGTGCGGCTGCTACAGCTAGACGGAGTGAGAGGGCTACAGCTATCTTCTCACCACCGCTTAGGGCATCTACGGGCTGCTCACCATCAGGTCCGTAGAGGTATATGTTATAGTCCTCGTCCAGCCTTATGTCGCTGTAAGCCAAGTTAAACGCTTGGAGGAAGCGTCTTGCGTTGGCTTCAAGGCTAGCCTTGGCCGCTGAGCGTGCTGCGCGTTGAGCGCCATCCCTACCGAATACTTGTCGTAGCGCATCAAGCCTACGGAGCATATCTTCAAGCTGCGCCACCTTACTAGCAGCCTTCTCAGACTCCTCATATTCCCCACGTAGCCGCAAGACCTCCGTGTTGAGCGCTCTCTCACGCTCATCAAGCCGCGCCGCTTCCTCGCGTATTTTAGCTAGCCTTTCATGGAGCCTACGGACAGTTGCTGAGAGGCTCTCGTATGTTGCTTCATCAAATTTTATTGCTGCCAGCTCCTGCTCCAGGCGGCGCAGCTCTCGCTCCTTCTCACCCAGCTCTGCCGCGAGCCTACTCCTCTCTGCGGCGAGCTTCTCAGGGGAGCCAAACATATCCAACACGCCGCGGAGCTTCAGATAGTTTTCACGTTCCTCGCGTAGTTTCTCAAGCTCCTGACGCCGCGTGGATAGCTCGCCAACAAGCATCCTCTCCTTCTCTCTATAGTCGCTTAACTGTTTCAGCTCCTCCTCAATCTTCCTAGATTCGCGTTTCTTGGCTTCAAGACGTTCAAGCAATGATGAGAAACTCTCGGCGCTTATCCTGAGTAGCGCGTCCCTCTCTTGGGTGAGCGTCTCTAAGAGCGCCTCCACACGGTTCTTCTGTGTAAGGAGATTCCTCCTCTTCTCTTCAAGCTCTTCATATTCGCGGCTTAGTCTCTCTATGATTTCTTGTCTGTGCTGCTGTGTTAGGGCCTGGCCGCATAGTGGGCATTTGTCGCTGGCCAGTCTAAGTCTCTCTAGGTTCTCGCTGCGTATATTAAGCTCCGACTCAACAGCACCCAGCTCCCGCTCAATCTCCCTAATCTTTTCATTAGCCTCGTATAGCCTATTCTCAGCCCTTCTCAGGAGCCTGCTCCTCACCTCTAGGAAATTGTCAGGCTCCACAGTAGTGTCGGTAAATCTGGAAAGCTGGCCTAGTAGCTCGTTAAGCTCACGCTCAATATCGCGTATTTCGCGTAGCGTGTTTTCAAGCGAGCTATGCAGTAATTTCTCACGGCCTAGGACAGGCCTGAGTTCATCCAACTCTTGCTGGATATGTTGGATTTTCTTCTCAATCTCCTCTACTGCGGCTAGGCTTCCTTCATACTTGGAAACCTTTGAGCGGGCTTCTTCAACCATCTTAAGCCTCTTATCAGCTTCGTTGAGACGCTCACGCAATACATTCACCTCATTTCTGATTTTGTTGGCCTCGTTTGATAGGCTATCCCGTCTCCGCTTCATGCGTTCCAAGTCCTCGGCGCGGCGCTCCGCGCTAGCTAGCTCTTCCGAGACTTCATCCAACTCTCTTGTGATGCGCTGTTTTCTGCTGCTTATCTCGGATAGCTCATTCTCGGCGTTCTCCAGTTTTAGGCGAGCCTCATTTAGATTCTTGGCTATGCTTGAGTAGTGAGATATTCTATCGTCTAGCCGTTTTATCGGTAGGCGTAAGGCGCTCCATATTTTCTCCAGCGTCTCAACACCCAGTAGTTCTGCGATTATCTTCTTACGCTCCGCTGGGCGCATCTCTATTAGCCGCGTTATCTCTCCCTGCCTGACGAAGACAGCGTTCATAAACACTTCCCTCCCCATTCCTAGGAGCTTCTCCAGCTCTGGCAGAACAGTCTTCTCACCCGCGTCCACCAAGAGCGTCTTTCCAGCAGTGTGGTCTCTCAGGGTAGCGGTGGAGCGGCCTCTCTTCCTGATGCGCCACTCAACACTGTAATCACGCCCCCCAACAGAGAAGCGTAAATATACCAAGGCGCTATCGGCGCGTCTATTGATTATATTCTCATCCTTCCCCCTGCTATGCTCTTTGTAGAACGCGTAAGATATTGCGTCTAGTATTGATGTCTTTCCTGAGCCGTTTTCGCCTACTATTACTGTGAGCCCCTCTGTGAATTTCAGCTCGGTTTCTTTGTGTGAGATGAAGTTTCTCAGCTTCAGCTCGCGTATTATCACTTGTTTAACACCTCGCCAGCCTCACTGAGGATTGTCTCCTCCAGCTCTTCCTCTCCACCCCTCTTGAAAGCGTCGTAGATTCTTAGAGCGAGCTCAATATCACGCTCCTCAAACCCCCTACCTAGCATGTATTCCCTGACTATTGAGCGGATATCAAGCGAGCGCTGTAGCTTCTCTAGGCTAAGCTCGCCGATTTCCTCGCGAACCTCAAAACGGTGATAGAGAACATCTCCGCTCAGCTTTTCCAGCAGTAGGCGCGCAACTTTACTAGCATCAATACCACGGCCTGAGACTGCTAGATGTATTATTGGCTTCTTGGCGAGGGTATGCGACCATCTTTTAACCTCGTCCAACACCGTGGAAAGCCCCTCCGCTCTCGTCTCCACCATGCGCTGCGGCCTCACACAGCCCAGCGATACCTCGTGTAGTATGGGCTCGTCTTTGGACAGGTCAACCAAGTAGAAGCCCTTACCCATGCTCTCCCAATCAGCTATCTCTGCGCGCGAGAGTATCTCTAGGGAGCCTGAGTATGCCGCGATGGAGCTGTGGAGGTTTAGTTGTTGGCGCCGATGCTCGTGGCCTAGTGCGTAATAGCTGTAGCCCCTGGGTAGTTTGGCTATTCCAGCACGCCCACCGCGTTCAAGGGGTATGTGGGCTACTAAGACGCTCTTCTTCCCAGTCTCGCCGACGGTGTGTGTTATACTGTTAATTGCTTCTTCAAACATGCTGGAAGGAAGCCTATCAAGACCAGCGAACACAAAAGCGCCAGAGGATAGGGATAGCTCAATCTTTTTCTGGCCTATGTGTATTAAGTTATCAAAAAGCGCTGTCGGTGGAAGCTCGTCAAGCCGCCTCGGATAGTCATGGTCTCCCAGCACATAAAGGACTTTAACGCCTTTCTCCGTTAGCTGTGATAGTATTTTCTTAGCCCATGTGAGGGCTTTTACGGGCGGCCTAGGCGTGTCAAATAGGTCTCCAGCGATTATCAAAGCCTCAGCATGCTCGCGTAGTGCGTGTTCCACCGCCTCGGAGAAAGCCTCGTATAGGTCGTTCTCCCTCTCACCTAGGCCGTACTGCCTATATCCGAGATGAATATCAGCCATGTGTGCGATAAGCGCCATCCCTAATACAGCGCTAGCACGGCTGGATTTATCTCACTCTCCCCAGCGTGTAGCTTGATATAGCGCTCAAACTACCTGGGAGATACGGTATTGAGCAACAGGGACATTACTACCGCACTGGAGTTCCACGAATTAACCAAACACTCCTACGCCAGTGTGAGGACTAGCACGTATAGGCTTGATTTGCAGAATAGACCATACCCGTTTAAGGTGTATCTTGAGGCACCCCGTATAGAGCTTCCCCGCGAGTTTCCCAAGCCCAGCCTCCCCACCTTAGAGGCGTTAGCAGGGAGGAATTCACAAGAGGGGCGTGGGGAGCTGGATATAGGGAGGCTCGCCGAGATACTATACTTCTCCGCTGGAATAACCCGCGTGCTTCAGCATCCCCTTGGTGAGTTCTATTTTAGAGCAGCACCAGCCACAGGAGCGCTCTACCCGATTGAGCTCTACATAGTTTCAGGCGACATCCCTGGTCTTAACGCGGGTGTTTATCACTTTGACCCAGGCGAGTTTATTCTCAACAAACTACGCGAAGGAGATTACCGCGATTATTTGAGTAAAGCGGCTGGCGAGGAGCAGAGAGTAAGAGAAGCACCCGCAACTATTGCTATGACGTCAATAGCCTGGCGTAATGCCTGGAAGTATCAGGTTCGCTCTTACCGCCACTGGTTCTGGGATTCTGGAGTTATAGCCGCTAACCTGCTCGCAGTCTCCGTCTCTGAGGGAATAGAAGCGCATGTTATTATGGGGTTTGTGGATGAGATGGTGAATAAACTACTATGCGTTGACGGCTCGGTTGAGGAGGCCGCTATAGCGCTCATACCACTAGCCACCTCAACAATGGAGAAAGCTACCAAGAAGAGGAGACGCATATCTCAGGAGGAGCATAAGACGATGCCGCTCTCGCGGTACATCATAAACTATCCAGCGATATGGCAGATGCATAAGGTATCATCACTAACCTCTGTTGAGGAGGTTCAGGAATGGAGGAGGCAGAAAATAGAGCAGAGCGGAGATGAAGCTTATGAGGGGGAGACTCATAAGCTTGAGGTCTGGGATGATGTTTCATCTCCTCCTCTTTGGGAGACTATACTTAAGCGCGGCTCCACACGGAGGTTTGCTCAAAAGCCAATAAACGGGAAACAACTCGCCACAATACTTGGATACTCAACACGCGGTCTGGATGCTGATTTTCTAAGTAGTGGGGCAAGTCTCATAGATGTTTATCTCATAGTATCCTCGGTTGACGGTATTCCAGAGGGGGCTTACTACTATGATAGGAAAGCCAACTCGCTACTCTTACTCAAGCGCGGAGCGTTTAGACGCGTAGCTGGGTATCTCTGTCTTGAGCAGAAGCTGGGCGAGGACGCGAGTGTGGTCTTCTTCCTCATGACGCGGCTCAATCAAGTCCTACGTAGATTGGGTAATCGCGGCTATAGGGCGTGCCAGTTTGAGGCTGGCGTGATGGCTGGCAGGATATACCTGGCAGCATATGCATTAGGGCTGGGAGCTACTGGGCTGACTTTCTACGATGATGAGGTTACAGAGTTCTTCTCACCCCACGCAAGAGAGAAGAGTAACATGATGACAGTTGCTGTTGGCTTTCCCGCGTATAAGGCTCGGAGGGGCGATATTCTATTGGGCGTTGTAAAGCATGACAGAAAGGTGGAGTCTCCAGAAGGAAGAGGCTAGAATTGGGCCAGCTCCTCGGCTAGGACATTAACCCCGTCAGCGACAGGATAGCCTAGGGCGCGCAGCGAGTTTGCCATAGCCGCTATAGTGGGCAGTAGATAGCGCGCACTTGCCGTAACTCCCATGTGGCCTATTCTTATCACCCGCTTCTCAGGGTCGTTTATCCCGCCAGTTATCATTATGCGGTAGCGTTCAAGCATGAGCTTCACTAGTTCCTCAGCCTTCCCAGCAGCCTCGCGCGGCAGCTTGAGTGCTGTTACGGTTGGTGATGCGCATTCTTCCCTAGGCAGTATCTCCAACTCCATACTCCTCACCGCTTTTCTAAATGCACGCGCAACCCTTTGATGCCGTGCATAGCGTTTTTCCAAGCCCTCTTCTACGGCGGCCCGTGAGGCTTCGCGCAAAGCTAGAACCGAGTAGGTGTTTATCGTCGTTGGGTATGGGTGGCCATGGTCGCCCCACATGGAGATATAGTGGCGCCAGACCTCAAGGTTGGTGAACCAGCTGCGCGGCTTCTCACGTCTTCTCTCAAAGGCTTCCAGAACCTCGCCGCTTATAGCTACTGGGGCCGCGCTCGGTATAGCAGCTAGACACTTATTCGGATAGCCTACACAGAAGTCTATACCCCATCCATCCACATCTATATTCACGCCACCATAGGACGAGATGGCATCAACTAGCGTTAATACTCCATGCCTTCGCGCTATGCGCACATACTCCTCTATTGGGCTTAGAGTTGCCGTTGAGGTTTCGTTATGAACTAATAGGACGGCCTTAACTTCTTTATGGTTTTCCAGAGCTGTTTTGAACGCATCAGGACTAACTACAGAGCCGACATCTGACTTGATTGTGATAACGTTGGCTCCGCAGTATCTAGCCACCTCGCCGAACCTATCGCCGAAGAACCCGCTGCTCACACAGAGGACGTTATCGCCAGGCTCAACCACACTCGCTATGCCCAGCTCCAGCGCAAGCGTCCCAGGGCCTGGAACTATTATTACATCGCTCTTCTCCGTGTTGAATATCTTTCTAGAAAGCTCTATGGTCTCGTTGTAGATGGATTTCCACTCCCCGCCATAATGAGCGTGAGGAGGGGAGCAGAGTACGCGCTGCACATCTGGATGGAGCTCTGTGGGCCCTGGTATCATTAGTATTCGTCTATCCGTGAAGTAGCGCCATTCCTCGGCCAATCTAATACCCCGCCTCCCTGCTTCGTTAGCATCCCTAAATAACCGTTAATCGCAGATTATACAACGCTCCGCAGATTATCTCCTTTAAGCAACTCCGCTAACTATCGTTAAACATATTTAGTGAATTATGCATAGTTGTCATGAGATATAGTAAAACCCCCATGTGGCGTAATAGCAAATTAACCTAGGCGGCGCTATGTTAGGGAGCTGGCGCGCTGTCTATCGCATCGTTGGCCAGCTTATCCGCTCCCCGATTATTCTCTCTTCCCACGTGGATTATCTCAAAGCTATCAAATTCAGAGGCCATCCTGGAGGCCTTCTCAAACAGTTCTCTTATGCGCTCGTTCTTCACACGATACTCGCCGCGCATCTGCTTAACCAGCAACTCGCTATCGGAATGAACTACAACGTCTCTAACGCCCATCTCATAAACCGCCTCCAGCGCCATGATTAGCGCGTGATACTCGGCTTCATTATTCGTCTTCACGCCCAGATACTTGCTTATCCTATGCTCATGGTCGTTGAGATATATTATAACGCCAGCTCCCGCTGGACCTGGATTACCACGCGCAGCACCGTCTATGTAGATGTATGCCTTCTTCAAGCTCTACACTATTGAGCCTTGGCGAGAACCTGCCGCTCAACTATGTAATACTTCTTCGGGAGCTTCTTTGCGGCAAGCTCAAGAGCCTCCCTAGCGCGCTGAACGCCGTCAGCATATACCAGAACTCTGAAGACAGGCTGCCCTGGCTCAACGCGCGCTGCTCTTCCAACTGGCTTGCCGAAGGCGCGGCGCATACCTTCCTGAAGCCTATCAGCATGAGCGCCGAATATCATCTTATTCTCGCGCAAAACATGGTGCGGATGCGCCTTAAGCTCTGCGAAGAAGTTCCCACCCAGCTTATCCGTCAGGAACTTGTTAAGAGTAATCCTGGCAGATTCTAGGGCAACGTCCCTAATCTGGAGGCTTGTCTCTGGTATTAGGAGGAGCTCATGCGTATAATCCTCGCGGTACGTCCCCGCGGAGAACTTCGTTATCCTCATGGGCGGCGGGCCGTGGATATACTCGTGCCTGGTGTAGGGCATTCCCTCTATTGCGCGGTAGTTCTTGGCCTTCAACGCTTTTCACCTCACCAGCCTAACCTACCCTATGGCATCCACTAATTAAGGATGTAGCTTACGAGACCTCTCCCCCAGCAGGCGCTGGTTCGCGGACGAATATTCGGTATTTCTCCTCCTTATTCATCAGCTCGTCTAGTATCCTCTTGCTTATGGCGCCTGGGGGGTCTAGGAGCCCTACCCTGTTCTTAACGTCCTCGTAGCTCTCAAAGGGCTTCGCATCACGTTCTTCCAGCAGTTTTTGGAGCATCTTCTTCCCAACCCCTGGTATTAGCTCTAGCGCGTGTAGCCTAGGCGTTAGTGGGTTGCTCTTGTTGAAGAAATCCACGAAGCGCTGCTCATTCTCGTTTACGACCCGCTGTATCGTTGCCTCTAGGTTGAGCCGCGCCGTCTCGGTGAGGTCCTCTATACCTATGCGCCTGACTATTCGTATAAGCTCGCGGGGGGCGTCTCTCCCTATGTATATGCGCATCCCTATCGTGGGCTTGTATCTCTCGGAGACCGCCGCCTCAAGGAGCGTGAAGTACTCCTCGCCCAGTAGCTGGACGATAAACTCGCTCCTGCCTACGGCGTGGTGGGTTGCTACGTGCCTTCTCTGGGCTGCGGGGAATATGTCAAGGACGTAAGCATAATCCTCGTATCGCTTCGGCTTTGTCTTCTGCATGGGGTTTCACGTCGCAGCCCATAATAAGCCAAGCAGGCCTTTTACTCCTTAAGCTCGCCGTCAAGCGCCTGCTTGACCAAGCTCACGATACCCTGCATCTTCTCCTCCGAGAATAGGAGGAACGAAACCAGGCGTTTATATCCGCTTAGAATTGCACGAAGCTCCTCCACACTTGTCGGGCACGAGTCAGCGACCTGCACCGCCTCCTCGCGCGTGAGGCCGTAGCTTGAGGGGTCCATTAGCTTCTTGATGAGGAGCTCCGCCTGGTCTGCGCGTAGCCTTGAGTATTTCCTGACGTAGCTTAGGGTGCGCATCTGTAGGGGGCTTAGGGCCGTCTCATGCTCGGCCAGCATACGCTCAACCACCGCCATGGGAACCTCAGTCTTGGAAAGGATTCTCCGCACCACTACACGCTCACCCATGGCTTGAGATGGTCGGGGAGAACAGAAATCTCCTTGGGCTTATCCCCCTGCATCACCCTAACCACATAACCATGCCCTCTCTTCTCCACAACCGTGCCTATCTTACCATGATAACGGCGGTGGGGCATTCCCTTCTGGACACTCGGCTCAATAACCACCAGAACCTTATCTCCTGGTTTATACTCGGTTAGGTAGATGTCAGGCCGTGGCCCGCTCCGCGCGCCGCGCGGCCTGGTAGTTAGACTCCTAGTCTTTCTCCTAAATCCCCTAGACCTGGCCAACCGCCTTCACCAATCTCTGGTAATCTTACTGCTTCTAGCCCCTATATAAAGGAGGATTACGCATGGCCCTGGCTTATAGCTCTTTAGGCTTCTACGGCCACGACGGAGAGGCTGATTTTCTGCGGCTTCGCTCCCAGGGCTTCGGCTATGTTTGGCTTTGTCCTTCCTCCGTCGCCGTCTATCAGCTCCTTTATATACATCCCGCCCTGCGCCCTAATCGTAAAGACCACCTCGCGGGCGCTCTTCTGCTCTGCGCGGAGCTCGTATAGCGTTTTGTGCCGTAGCTTGTCTGCACGCCGCGCAAGTACGCGTGTTGGTGTTCTCTGCTCTATCACGATGTTCCTAAAACGCTCCTCAACCTCGCGGAGCTTCCTATCATCTATATCGCTGTCAAACTCAACCTCGGCTACGTATGTCTTTGAAGCGTGTGGGGACATGGCTTTAAGCTCTCTCACCTCCTTACGCGATGCTCTCTTAAGGCCGCGCACCTCAACAGCGCCAGCCGCGTGCTCGTTAATCAGGCGCTCAAGCTCGCTGAAGTCCAGAAACCTTCTGCGCGGGCTTTTCAGCTCAAGTATGAACGGCCTCCCAGTCCCCTCTACAAGCGCATCAACATCCTCGCGCCCCGCCGCGTGGAATTTATAATCCAGAGCCTCGGCGTAGCTTGTTGCTGGTATTCCTATAAGCTCGCTCACACTCGTCTCATATTCCTTGCCCGTGTAGTTGCATGACGGGCAGCCGCGTCCCCAGCATCTACGGCAGTGCCAAACAGCTTGGGGAAGGTCGCGCCTATGCTTAAGATAAGAGCCGCGTATGAATAGTGGGTTAGACTTAATCTCAAACCTGTCGTTGAAGAAGTCTATTATCACGGTGATGTCTGGCATGTCGTAGCTGACCTTAGCGTTGGTGGAGGATTGGATTATCTTACCCACCTCGCGGGTTATGTCATTCTTTATGTCCTCGCCGCTTGTTATGCCGAACTCTGAGCGTATGCGGTCTTCGCGTTCCCTTACGTCTGGCGGTATGGACGCGCCCAGCAGGAATGAGCCAAACTCGTACTCGCGTAGCTCTTCTAGTATTCTCTCCGCAAGCTTGTTGAATCTCTCCTCGCTTAGTAGGCCTCCGCAGATATGGCAGGGCGTGGTCTCCACCTTTATTCCCTTCCGCCTAGCTAGGATGAGCTTGGCTTGATGTAGGCCGCCGTTCTCGGCCAGGATTCTCAGCTCATCAAAGCCACGCTCATCGCCCAGCGAGGCCGAGGCGTCGGCCTCCATCGCGAGAACCGTCTTTAGAGCCGCGCCGCGTTGCTTATTGCTCATTCCCTGAGCCAAGCGCGCGAACTGCCTCCCCAGACAATAGTCGCAGAGCGGATACCTGGCAAGTAGCTTGAGCGCCTTCTCCAATAGGCGCGCCTGCTCAAACACCAGAGACCACCAACTATTGTCGTGCTATTTTTGTAGGAGCTGTTTCGGAAGCTTCCACTGAGCTCTCTTCAGGCTCTTCATCATCTTCTTTGACATCTGGTAGTTCTTCAGCAGCTCCTTAACATCGCGTTCAAGCGTCCCAGAGCCACGTGCTATTCTGCGTGCGCGTGAGTCGTCTATTATGCTTGGGTTGGCCTTCTCCTCCTGCGTCATGGATTGTAGGATTGCGGTCCATTTCTTGATGCGCTCCTCCGCCTTCTCCAGCTCCTCTTCAGGGAGGTCTGCCATACCAGGTATAGGCAGCTTGGAGAGTATCTTCCGTAGGGGGCCGAGCTTGCGCATGTCGCGGAGCTGGTTAACCATATCCTCTAGGGTGAACCTCCCGCTCATCAGCGCCTTTATTCTCTCCTCGCTTGTCTCCAGCTCGGCCAGCTTGACACGCTCAACTAGGCTCTCTATGTCTGGCATTCCGAGGAGCGAGGCTATGTAGCTTGATGGGTTGAAGGACTCAAAGTCTTCTACGCTCTCGCCAACGCCTATGAACTTCACTTTAGCGCCTGTTGCTGCCACCGCTGAGAGCGCTCCACCGCCTTTCGCCGAGGTGTCCAGCTTGGTGATTATTATTGAGCCGAAGCGTGTTGCTTTGTGGAAAGCCTCCGCGTGTGCGCTGGCCTGCTGGCCTATCGTCCCGTCTATAACCAGCATGGCTTCATCAGGCTTGATTGCCCGCTCCATCTCGCGCATCTCCCGCATCAGGGACTCCTGCTCCTTGTGCCGTCCTGCCGTGTCTATGATTATCACGTCTAGGTTCTGTTTCTTAAGCTCCTCAACACCTCTACGCGCTATCCCCACAGCGTCATCCGAGCCTGGCTCTCCGTATAGCGGTATCTGACGCGGCTCCAGGAGCTGCCTCAACTGCTCATATGCGCCTGGCCTATAGGTGTCGGCGCATACAACCCCAACCCTATAGCCGTTCTTCTTCAAGTAGTTGGCAAGCTTGGCCGCTGTCGTGGTCTTCCCAGAGCCCTGAATACCCAAGAGCATGATAACATACGGATGCTTACCGCCTGTGGTGAATTTGGGCGGCCTCTCACCTAGGAGCGCGGTAAGCTCCTCATACACTATCTTGATTATCTGCTCCTTCCTGCTTATCCCCTGCGGCAGCTTCTCCTCCAGCGCGCGCCGCCTAATCTTGTCCGAGAGCTCCTGAACCAGCTCAACGCGGACATCCCCCATTATGAGGCCGCGCTGAATACCCCTAACAAGCTCCTCCACAGCCCTCTGGTCAGCCCCTGGGCCTGCGAGGAACTTGCTTATCGCGTCTTTAATCGCCTTGCCTATAGCCATCTGAGGGCTCAATCCCACCTCTCCAACCTATGCTGGCAGTATTAAAGTTAGGACTTATAATCACGCGGGTAAAACCTTATTCCATACCCACGCGCCAATAGCTCTAGGGGAGGATGCCCACTCCGCTCGCGGCGTCGTTTCTCACCGTAGCTCTTCTCCTACTAGCTTACCAAACCCCATACGCCATAAACGCCCCCATGAATGATGGGGATGTTGATGTTGTGATAATAACGCCATATGGCGTCGTTTTCAACCTAACAGCAATAGACGGCGCGCTTGAAATGAGCCGCCTCGTAAGTGGAGTCTATAGCATAACAGCCTACTGGATGAATATACCCGTAGGGTTTTTCGCGGTAGAGCTAAGTGGGGGAAATAAAGCCGTTGCCGCGCGGCTAGCCATCATATCGCCCAGCATACAGCTCATAGACCTTGAGAGCAGACCACTAAACCAGGCCATAATACGCTATACAGGCCCAGCGGGCATAGCTGGGGAGATAAAAACAACAGGCGGAACAGCCGTCCTGCCACCACTACCAGCAACAGTACAATACACTATACAAATCATATGGCAATCACCAGCGTACAAAACCGAGAGCAGCAAAACCATAAGGACATCGCTAGACGGCCTAGATAGGCTGGGAAGAATAAGGCTCCCTGTAGGCGACGTGTTGTTAAAGGTTGTGGATACTATGGGAAGGCCCATAGCTGGAGCCACTGTATTCCTGAACGAGGTAAAAGCAACAACAGACGCGAAAGGCAGGGCTTTCTTCGCGCAAGTCCCCCTAGAGAGCGATGGGAAGCCCATAGATTATAGGGTTACCGTAAGAGATGGGGGAGAAATACTCTTTGACGATTTCGTGAGGCTTTCAACAACTAGGTCTGAGGTAACAATCGTCGTAGGGCTGCGCGACCTCTCAATATTCGTCAGAGGCTCCGCTGGCCAGCCACTAGCCCATGCAATCATCAAGCTATATAGAGAAGATAACCTAGTAGCGGTAAAAGCAGCCGACAGGTCGGGCTTCGCCAAGTTGGAGCAACTAGTCCCAGCGGAATATAAGCTGGAAGTGGATTGGCGCGGCTATACGGCGCAGAGAAGCATATCACGGGAAGAGCTCATGGCTGGGCGGCCAATAATGATAACCCTACCACCCTACATAGAGATACTAGGAATCCCACTGACGTTTGAGATGTTCATAGCTTTCTTAGCTGGAACTATAGCGTTGATAATACTCCTAGCCCTAGGAGTTATAGAGCTCCTGCTATGGCGCGGCAGGAGGCTTGGAATCTACCGCGCATAATTTAAAGCCCAGCCGACGCCGCAAACAACCGCTGAGCGGAAATGAAAATACTCATAACAGGCTCAGAGGGCTTCATCGGCAAGCACCTAACAGAATACCTAGACTCAAGGGGCTACAGCATTATACGCGTGGATAAAGCCCAGACAGCTGAGATAAGGATAGACCTAACCGAGCCCGAAGCGGTTTTTAATAGATTGGGAGAGTATTCTTTTGACGCGATAGTTCATCTAGCAGCTATAGCAGACATACCAGCCACGCTCAAAGACCCCTACGCATGCTATCGCGTCAACTGCTTCGGCACGCTTAACATGCTTGAGCTGGCAGCACGCAAGGCTGTGAGCCGCTTCATCTACCTATCCTCAGCCAACTACTATGGAGCGCCCAACAAGGTTCCCGTAGCTGAGGAAGACCCACCAAACCCCAGAACACCATACGACTACTCCAAAGTCATAGGCGAGCAACTCGTGGAGAGCTACCACAAGCATAAAGGCCTGCCCACAACGGTACTTAGGCCATGGAAGACCTTCGGCGAATACGAGCAGGAGAACAAGGTTGTCCCCCGCTTTATTAAGGCATGCCTCATAGGCGAGCCGATACCGCTTTACAACGAGGGACGCGACGCAACAGACCCATACCACGTAGAGAACCTATGCTATGCAATAGAGCTATGCCTCACAAAAGAAGAGGCGGTAGGCAAGGCGTATAACGTTGGAACGGGGAACAGAGTAACTATACGCGAGCTGGCGGAGATAATAAAAAGACTAACAAACTCAACATCAGCCCTCCAGCCCCTCCCACCAAGAACAAAAGAAGAAGAAAAACCCCAAGTAAGCATCCCCTCAATACAAAAAATAACAAAAGAACTAAACTACCAGCCAAAACTAACCCTAGAACAAGGACTAAACAGAGTCATACAACACATAAAAACTAAAACCTTTAAGAAAAACCAAGACAAACAACTATAGAAGACCACGGGCCGGTAGATCAGCGGAAGATCGCCCGCCTTGCACGCGGGAGGTCCGGGGTTCAAATCCCCGCCGGTCCATAATAATGTTAAGCCACGGTTTGCACGCCCTGTGCTGGTGTGCTGTTTCTAGTCCAAGGGTTCTCTTTTAGGGCTTTGTTTTGAATCCCTGGTGTTTTCATTTGAGAGTATATTATTAAAATAGGGCGTTGGCTTTGGTGTGTTGGATGTATGGCTGCGTTTAGCGATGAGCGTATTGCTAGGATTTTGAAATCTAGAGGTCTTAAGGTAACGCCTCAGCGCTTGGCTGTGGCTCAGGCTTTTACCAAGCTGAACCACCCGACGGCCGAGGAGATTTTCAGGTTTTTGGAGAAGGAGCATCCCTACATAGGTTTGGCAACAATCTATCGGACGTTGAAGCTGTTTATAAAAACGGGCCTTGTGAAGGAGCTTAGCTTCCCAAACATCGGTACGCGCTATGACATAAATCTGGAGCCGCATATAAACGTTGTCTGCGTCAAATGCGGAGCTATAGAAGATGTTGAGAATGAGGAGATTAATAAAATTATGAGGCGTTTCGCCAATGATGGTTATGAAATTGTCGGGTGCAGGTTTGAGGTTAGCATTTATTGTGATGATTGTAAGGCTAGGCGGCTTAAGCGTAGCAGGAGGCGTTAGCGATATTTTCTAGTTGTTTGGACTGTTTGCCTTTCTATCATATTTGAAAATTTTTCTCAATTGATAATAATTCTTAAATACCCTACAAAACCAAACCCCACGAGGCTGGAAAAATGTACTTGAGAATAGATAAGCTGCAGGTTGAGCTGCCTATACCCGAAGAACCCGACCCGAAGGCGGCCGCGGCCTTGCAGGAGCTTCTGGGTGGGAGATTCGGCGAGATGTCAACGCTGATGAACTATACATACCAGTCGTTTAATTTCCGCGGTAGGCAGAAGATTCGGCCTTACTATGATTTGATTGCGAATATAGCTACTGAGGAGCTGGCTCATATAGAGTATGTCGCGACAGGCATTAATCTACTCCTTAATGGTGCTGCCAAGCGTGAGAAGCCTAGTGGAACGCCTTTGGCTGCTGGGCTAGACGCGCCTAATAAGTACCAGTTCCTGCCTATGGGCTTGGGCTCGGTTGTGGGTAACTCTATGGGCGCTTTCTGGACTGGTGAGTACGTTTTCGCCAGCGGGAACCTGGTCTTAGACCTTCTGCACAACTTCTTCCTAGAATGTGGTGCTAGACTTCTGAAGATTAGGGTATACCAGATGACCGCCAACCCTGTGGTTAGGGCGATAGCTGGCTATGGTCTGGTTAGAGGCGGGGTGCATGCTACTGCCTACGCGAAGGCTTTAGAGAGTCTTACAGGTGTTGAGATGACTAAGCTACTGCCCATACCGAAGATAGACAACTCGCAGTTTCCAGAGACGATAAAGTATGAGAAGCAGGGCCTACATAGGATACTGTACCGCTTCAGCCCAGAGGATTATAGGGAGCTCTCGCAGATATGGCGCGGGATGGCTCCGACTGGCGATGGTGAGCTTATAGTTGTTGACGGCCCTCCAGAGGGCTTCCCGATACCAGACCTCCCAGAGGTCCCAGAGACGTACGCGCCAGAATTTGACCCAGAAGAGCTGGCTAGCAGGGCGAAGCGTTTCTCTGAGGAGCTGGAGAAAGCACAGCGTAGGATGCGGGAGAAATAATCAGCCCACTTCTTCCAAAAATTTTTCTTTATTTGTTTATTTGGCTAATCTTCTTAGGACGTACTGTAGTATTCCTCCGTGTTTGTAGTATTCTATTTCTATTGGTGTGTCTAGTCTTGCTATTGTTGTGAATGTTATCTTTGTTCCGTCTTCGCGTGTTGCTGTTACTTTGAGTTTCTTTCTTGGTGTTAGGCCGTCTGCTATTCCCTCTATATCATATGTCTCGTGTCCTGTTAGTCCTAGTGATTTCCAGCTCTGGCCTTCTTCAAACTGTAGTGGTAGGACACCCATTCCGACTAGGTTGCTTCTGTGTATTCTCTCGTAGCTCTCTGCTATCACCGCTCTAACTCCTAGGAGGCGTGTTCCTTTCGCAGCCCAGTCGCGTGAGCTTCCCGCGCCGTACTGCTTTCCTGCCAGGATTATGAGCGGTGTGCGCTGCTGCATGTAGCGCATAGCGGCGTCATAAACGGGCATGACCTCCCCAGTTGGGTGGTAGAGCGTCCACCAGCCCTCCTTATCAGGGACAAGCTGGTTCCTTAGCCTGATGTTGGCGAATGTTCCCCGTATCATGACCTCATGATTGCCGCGCCTCGCGCCGTATGTGTTGAAATCAACTGGGTCCACGCCCATGTCTATGAGGTATTTTCCAGCAGGGCTCGCTGGAGGTATTGCGCCTGCTGGGGATATGTGGTCTGTGGTTACCCTGTCTCCAAGCAGCACCAGTACTCGTGCTCCCTTTATGTCTGTTAGAGGCGGCGGCTCCAGCGTGATGTCAATGAAGAATGGGGGCTCGCGTATGTATGTTGAGCGCGCGTCCCACTCGTATATCTCGCCTCTTGGGGACTCTAGACTCTCCCAACGCTCATCACCTCTAAAGACATCAGCATATTTACGCTTGAACATCTCTGGGTCTAGAGACTTATTGATGGTCTCTTTGATTTCTTCCATGCTGGGCCATATGTCGCGTAGGTAGACTGGTTTGCCGTTTTTATCGCTTCCTATAGGCTCGTTGAGCAGGTCTATATCCATACGTCCAGCTAGGCCGTAGGCAACAACCAAGATGGGCGACATTAGGAAGCTGGCCCTGACAAGGGGATGTATTCTGCCTTCAAAGTTTCTATTACCGCTTAGGACAGCAACGGTGTAGAGGTCGTTATCCTTTATCGCCTTAGCTATCGCTTCGGGGAGAGGGCCGCTATTACCTATGCACGTTGTACACCCATAGCCGACGACATTATACCTAAGACTCTCTAGATACTTGATTAAGCCTGCTTTCTCAAGATATTCTGTCACAACAGTAGAGCCTGGCGCTAGGCTTGTCTTGACGTAGGGCTTCATGTGTAGGCCTTTTTCTACTGCTTTCTTTGCTAGGAGGCCAGCGCCTATCATTACTGCGGGGTTTGATGTGTTTGTGCAGCTTGTTATGGCTGATATGACTACCGCCCCATGCGTTATCTCCGTCTCTTCACCATCTACACGAAGCTTAACGCTGGGTAGCCCTACTCTGCGGGCTACAGACTGGGTTCCAGCCGCTCCCCCTCCCTCGTAAAACCAGATGTGGTCGTTCTCCACCTCAACGGACACGCCTCTCTGCTTAAGGTAGCTGCTCATTATCTCAATAAACCGCTTCTTCGCCTCGCGTAGGGGTATCCTATCCTCTGGGTTGGCTGGCCCAGCTATTGAGGGCTCAACCTCACCCATATCCAGCTCTATGACAGCGCTATACCTCGGCTCGCTGGCCTCGTCGTAGAAGAGAGACTGGGCCTTGGCGTATTTCTCAACGAGCTTGATGTGCTGCTCCTCGCGGCCTGTGAGCCTGAGGTAGGATATTGTCTCCTCATCTACGGGGAAGAACCCGACTGTGGCACCGTACTCTGGGGCCATGTTGGCTACGGTGGCTCTATCTGCTATGCTTAGCTTCTTGAGACCTGGGCCGTAGTATTCAACGAACTTGCCGACAACGCCGTGTTTTCTGAGCTTCTCGGTTATTGTCAGCACTAGGTCTGTGGCTGTTGAGCCTCGTGGTAGCTCGCCGTCAAGCCTTACCCCCACAACCTCTGGGATGGGCATGTAGTATGGCTGGCCCAGCATGACAGCCTCTGCCTCAATACCGCCGACACCCCAGCCAAGGACACCCAGCGCATTAACCATAGGGGTATGCGAGTCCGTCCCAAGCAGGGTGTCGGGAAAAGCAAC
>WAQC01000065.1 GCA_015520425.1 Candidatus Pelearchaeum sp.
AGTGCTTAACTCTCTGCATCTCGCTGCGTGCTTCGTCCCTGTTCATTAATTATTAACCCTTATCTTAAAATGGGCAACTACTAAAAAACTATAACTAATCACCAAATTATTCAATAAGATAATTTAGAGATTACAGGTGGTGGGTGAATTTTCCTTAAATAGGTCATCAAAAACCCAGCCATAAACCATGTAGGCTGTATCTCGTGTTCTTAACCTGCTGACGCGTACACGAATTCTTTAAATAGTCTAGTTACGCGGGTGTGATTCACGTATTACGGAAGATGCGCACGCGAATAATCCAATAAAATAGGTGAGAGTATCAGTTTTCCAGTAAGGTCTATGGCTATCAGAAGCTTGGATGAGGCTGCTGTGCTAGACGCGCTAGCGTCGCCCAAGAGGCTAGCTATCTTGAGGACGCTCGCGCAGCAGCCTATGAACTATACCGAGCTTATGAAGTCTGTTGGGATGACCAAGCAGAAGGATGCGGGAAAGTTCTCCTACCACCTGAAGAAGCTCCTCTCAACAGACCTTGTCCGCGTTAATGAGAAGACGAAGCTCTACGAGCTCTCAAAGCGCGGGCACGCGGCGCTTGCCCTTATTTCAGACATGCGCAAAAACTTGGAAGCCCTTGACATGCTGATAGTCAGGAGGACCGAGCTGACGGTGGAGCCTTTTGACAAGAACAAGATAGTTAATGTGCTAATCAACGAGGCTGGCGTCCCACCGCGATTGGCTAACCGCGTCGCCTCGCTTGCTGAGGAGAAGCTACTAGACCTCAACGTGGAGTATTTATCAGCCCCCCTGATAAGGGAAATCGTAAACTCTATACTGATAGATATGGGGCTTGAACGCTATAGGCATAAGCTCATAAGGGTTGGTATGCCTCTCTACGATGTTTCCCGTCTCCTCAACGATTCTGTGAAGAGGCATGACCCGTATGGTTTGATAGTGAGCACCTCGCAGGCTGTCATAAGGGAGTTCATACTCTTTGATGTGTTGCCTAGGAATGTAAGCGACGCCCATATCACGGGGAACATACATCTTGACAACATAGGTAGCTGGCCGTATGGTGAGTACGCCAAGTCATACAGCTACCATGATGAGGTCATAAACAGCATAGTGGATGAGAGCCTCTACATAGATGCCGAGACTGGGATAGAGATTGAGCTGAGGAACAGGCGGGAGCTGGAGAAGCTGGGCAGAACAATACAACAGCTGGATAGGATAGACATGCTGAAGAAGAAGCTGGTGTCGCTGATTGTAGAGTATGACCCAGCGCTGATACGCCACATACACAAGAAGACCGCAAACGCCAAGGTGAGCATAGTAGCCTACGCCGACAGTGATTTGAACAACGACGAGCATGTGGTTGATGAGCTTGTGCAGAATATTGGGCAGAGAATCGCTCTATCCCTCGCTGGTGTAAAGTTCTTCGCCTCAGGCTATAGCATTAACGATGGCCGCTCAATCTCTGGCGTCGCGGCCATAAACCTCCCACGCCTCGCCATATCATCTGAAGGAGATGAAAATAAGCTGTGGAGCTCTCTAAGAAACTGCTTTGAGAACATAGCACAGGCTTTCATAAAGAAGTATGAGATGCTCCGCGAGCTGCGTAGCAGGGATGCTGGAGGCTATTTCGTTGTGTCTGGCTGCGGCGTGGGTGAGGCGCTTAGAATACTTGACAATAATAAGTCGGAGAAGCCCAACATGGAGGTTCTCAAGGAGATTATCAAGAGGATGGAGAAGGAGGCTAAGAGAGCTGGCCGCGATAAGGTGAGCATAGTCATCGGGAGCGTTTGCTCGCATGATGCCGCGCGTAGGATGTATAGGATAGACTCCTCAGAGTTCGGTCATAAGCGGTTATCAGAGTTCATGTTGGGTAGGTATGAGCATTATACAACGTCGGTCTATGAGCTTTTCAAGGAGATGAGCCAGCGCGAAATGCTTGACGCGCTTGCTGATGTTTTGCAGTTCTTCGCTGGCGGGTTTATGGTCAGCATGTCTGGTAGGCGCGAGGCATGGGCGCGCCTAATCCCAGCGCTGTTTCAATGCGTTGAGGAGCGTAAGGGCAAGGTCATGATACAGCCGTCATAGGCTATTTCTTGGTTTTGAGCAGTAGTATAGCCCTGGCTAAGTCGCCGCGCGTCTCTTGGAGAGCTTTACGAGCCTCTTCCTCGCTAGCGCCAGACTGGGCCATGACCAGCATTACATCATCGTCGCTGGGGGTGTATTCCTCCACCTGCTCCACACTAGGCGCTGTGGGAGCTCTCTCCTCCGCCTCGCCGCCAACAATCTGGAATACCCGCTCCTTCTCAACCTGAAGCGCGACGACGGAGGGGCTCCTGACAACAATCTCCCTATCGTGGAATCTTATCACAACCTCCTCTGCAGTACCGAGCTCTTTTAGGTCCAGGCCCAGGCTACCCAGCATGCGTGCCTGCATACGTCGGAGTTCGCGCGGGCTAAGCCTCTTCAAGGAAATCCTCCTTTAGCCCCATGCTCTCTCCCTAAAAACATTATGCCGCCCAAAACTATATACACCCCAGACGCGAGCTAAGTCTGAAGCAAGGGGTATGCGGGGTATCGTGGAGATACTCATCCCATCACGTAAGAAGGTTCTAATCTTCTTAGGTTTATCGTTCCTAAGCATCGCTGGCGCGGTTCAGAGCTACGCGTTCGTGGATGATGTTCCAGGTATGGGGAAGCCGCCGCTCTACGATGCCCTAAGACCTTATGGCTTCTGGTTTCCCTGGATAATCTTCACAGCGCCACTGCATATTGCAGCAGCCTTAATATGCGGCTCCACAGATTTATGCATGCAGCTCTTCGCCAGCTTCCCATCTATGGGTGCCGTAAAGTTCCCGTTAGCCAGCGTCTTATACTCCTACGCTGCGGCGTGCTGGGTTGTTTATAGCTGGCGACGCTGGTGTGTTACAACATCAAGAGATACGCGTATTCTACTGTTATTAGTTCCCCTAGCGCCCGCGCTCTTCCTCGGCGGGCCATTCATACCAGCCATTATAGAGTTTCCCCTGTTCGTGGCTTCTTCATTCCTCCTGATATATGGTGTCTTCATAGTGTATTCTGTGGCTGTTTATGGGCTATTCAGGGGCTTACGCTCCCTCTTCTAGAATCCCCTGCCTGACCTTCACGGCCACGCCCCGCTTGAGCATGCCCATCTCAAGGCCAGAGATTACAGCCCTCCCCACAGCTATCAGCTCTCCGCGCGAGTCTTCAACAATCACCTCCTCACGCGGGACAATCTGAGGGTCGCGCTGTACAACGTGCTTTGAGAATACATCACTCCCCTTCTTGATGAACTCCACAGCCTCGTCCGCAACCCTGACACGCAGCCTATCCGCGGGGAGCGCTAGACGTAGCCGCCGCGCCCCTTCTAGGGTTAGTGCCAGCATCCCGTCTGATGGTCTTAAAGTGGCTAGAAGCCTCCCATTATGATAGACTCTGCGTACCCAGCCTGTTCTGCTGGACAGCTCAAAGACTACGCTGTCTGGGAAGAGTATAGCTCCTACCCCAGCCCCAAACTGGAAATCAGCTATGAGGCGTATTGTTTCCAGCTCATACCGCATGGCCGTCCACTACTCTAAACCCGCTGGCGACCTTGCGTATCTTCTCGGCTATATGAATGGGTGCCTCAATATCCATATCCACATGGCTTCCGTCAAACTCAAGTTTTATGACGTTGCAGTTCTCCTTAACCTCTGTGAGGAGCGGGTATATCGTAGCGCCATTATCTAGGCGGGCCTCAACCCTTATGTAGCCGCCCATCATCTCCGCTATACTCCTCTCCAGCTCTCCTATGTTTATCCCACGAAGGGCTGATACAGCCACATAACGCAAACCAACCCCAAGCTGCGAGATTTTCTTCTCCAGCTCATCGTTTGAGGAGAATTTATCAATCTTATTGAAGACTAGGAGGACGGGAACGTTATCAACCCCTATATCGTCAAGAACGTCAAGCGAGGAGTTTATCTTATTCCCCATAACCTCCGTAGGCTCCGATGCGTCAACCACCAGGAGTATGAGGTCTGCGTAGATGAGCTCGCTTAGGGTTGAGTTGAATGCGTCAACCAGCAGTGGGGGTAGGTTTTTGATGAATCCTACCGTGTCTGAGAGATACGCCTTCTTCCC
>WAQC01000066.1 GCA_015520425.1 Candidatus Pelearchaeum sp.
CGCATGAGCATATCTCCTAGCCTCAAAGAGCTTCTTAACTGTCTCCAAATCCTCCACCGCCTCACCATACGGCGGCTCGCCTATTTACAGACATACACCCAACAATACCCAACGAAGGAGTCATGATTATAGGTATCGCTATCCAAAGCTGGGCATAACCTCGCGGGCGAACTCCCTAAGCTTAGCGATAAACTGCTGCTTAGGAAACCTCCACGTCATACAATAGAGCATACAGCCGACGCCTCCGTATTTCTCAATTGTTGTGATGTATTCGTTTGGCGTGTTGTATATGTCAAAGTCTGCGTATGCGAAGGTGAAGCTGGCTAGCTTGTCGCTTTTTATGTGTTGGCGTAGGTAGCTGGCTAGTTTGCTGTATTCGCGTGGTGTTGTCATGGTTGGTATCCATCCATCGCCGTTCTCGGCTGCGAAGCGTAGCATCCTCCTGCCCGTGGTGCCGAACCAGAGCGGTGGGCCTGGTCTCTGTATCGGCTTAGGCTCAACGACAGCGCCCCGCACCTTGTAGTAGCGCCCCTCATAGCTGAGCCTGCCCCGCTCCCACAGCGCTTTTATAATCCTGACACCCTCAAACGTCCTAGCCACGCGCTCGGCGTCGGGATACCACTCGCCGAACCCCTCAAACTCTGGCCTATGCCAGCCAGCGCCCGCGCCGAGGATAACGCGGCCGCCAGAGATAATATCAACGGAAGCGGCAATCTTGGCGAGAACAGCGGGGTTTCTGAAGGGGATTGGGGAGACGCAGGTTCCCAGCCTAATCCTCTCCGTGATGGAGGCAAGGTATGAGAGGACAACCCAAGCATCAAGAGTAGCGTCGCTCCAAGGGAGGGTGTAATGGTCCCAGATGAGCAGAGCCTCAAACCCAGAATCCTCAGCAACACGCGCAGCCTCGGAGATTAGCCTAACATCACAATAAGGGCTCATGTTGGGTATGATTAGGCCAAACCTCAACTCCCTACCCTTGCTCTCCCTAATGTGCAGCGTATATAAAGGGCTGCCCAGCGCACAAGTAGGCTAGTCTATCATCAGGCATGTCTCCACGTAATACGCTCATCTAAGCCCTCATAAATAGGAGCGTGAGCCCTTATCTAATGAGTGATGGAGCTCTCCAAGCTGCTACAGGCTGAGCTTTCAAGAGAACCCGAACTAGTTTATGCTATACTCTTCGGCTCATATTCAGAGGGAACAGCACGAGACGACAGCGACATTGATATTGCTGTGAAGTGGCGCTCTAAAGATGTGGGAACGCGCTTTAGGCTTTCTGCTAAACTCTCAGGCAGGCTAAGCCTAGCCTACGGCACAACCGTTGATATTATAGACATTGAAGAAGCACCGCTGGACATAGCATACAGAGCCCTGACATGCGGAAAGCCCCTAATAGTAAATGATAAACAACAGCTCCTGAAAGACAAAATATACTATACAAGCATGTATCTGGACATCGCTCCAATACTCAAACTACACTATGATAAGATGAGGGATAGAATCCTTGCAGGAAAAGCTACGACATAGGATAGCGAGGTTTGAGCAAGCTATAAACCGTCTAAAGAAATATTCAGCATTACGTTTTGATGAATTGTTTGAAAGAGACGTGTTCCCAGCTATTGAGCGAGAGGTACACGTAGCGATTGAAGCGCTTTTGGATGTAGGTAATGCTATAATCGCTGCTGAGGGATGGACGCCACCAAAGACATACAAGTCAATTTCACGGGAATTACATGCGCATGGTGTATTCACAGAAACCGAGGCAGAATGGGCTGAAGAACTCACGGGATTAAGAAATATCTTGGTTCATCTATATGCTGATGTGGATTACAGACTTCTTCACGAAGAGCTTCCACTATTTATTGAGCGTATATCCAAGCTGATGGCTAGGCTTCTTAGGTATTTGGATGAGCGGGGGCTTGACCCACCCCTACCTTAGGGAGGCGCTGGTATTCCTGTACCACTTTGCATACTTGCGCGCCATCTCGTCTATATCCACGCGCGGCGACCAGCCAAGCACGCTCCGCGCCTTCGTGTTGTCGGAGTAGCTTATCAGAGCCTCGTGGGGCTTAAGCTCCCTAAAGACCATCTCGCTCCTCCTCCCAAGATACTCCATCA
>WAQC01000067.1 GCA_015520425.1 Candidatus Pelearchaeum sp.
CCCCAATCACATGCCTACCGCGTATTATTATTTTTGTTGCGGCTATGGTCGTTAATCCGCGTAGTCTGATGCGGTATGATTGTGGTTAAGGCTGGCGGCAGGGTGCTTGAGAACAACATGACCAACATCCTAAACTCCATAGCAGCGCGGCGCGAGCGTGGTGTTGTCTTCGTCCATGGAGGAGGCGATGTGGTGTCGCGCTTTGAGAAGGCTCTGGGGATTGAGCCGAAGATAGTAGTCTCTCCCAGCGGGATAAGGAGCAGGCTGACGGATGAGCGTGAGATAGAGGTGTATAACATGGTGATGTCGGGGAAGCTGGGAAAGGAAATCTCAGCATACCTCAACGCGCGTGGGGTTAAGGCCGTTAGCCTAAGCGGTGTTGATGCTGGAATCATACGGGCTCAGAGGAAGAAGAGGATTATCATAATAGATGAGCGTGGCCGTAAGCGTGTCATAGACGGAGGCTATACGGGAAGCATAACGCGGGTTGATGGAGAGCTTCTAACCCAGCTCCTAGGAATGGGGCTTGTCGTCGTAATCTCCCCAGTAGCGCTGGGTGAGGAGGGCGAGCTGCTCAACATAGACGGCGACACAGCAGCCTCAGCGGTAGCGGCAGCGCTCAAAGCAGAAACGCTGGCGCTCCTAACAGATGTGGAGGGCGTAATCATAGACGGCCAGCTCGTCAAGAAGATACGATACAGCGAGGCCAACGCTCTTCTTGAGAAGATAGGTGTTGGGATGAATCGTAAAGTGATGATGGCAGCCAAAGCGGTTGAGCAGGGGGTAGGCCGCGTGGTTATCTGCTCAGGGGAGGGGCCAGACCCGCTTAGCAGGCTGGAAGACGGCTCTGGGACGGAGATAATACCAGACTAAACACTACGAACCACGTATGTGTTATACGATTTTCGTGAAAAAACAACACCATTAAGCATTATATAGCGCCGATAATACGAAATCAGTGAAAACTGGTGATGTAGTGTTGCCAGAGCTTTCATGCCCAGTTTGCGGCGGCACAATGGCCGTGCCTGAGGACGCGCTAGCTGGAGAGCTGTTTGAGCACGGAGAGTGTGGAGCGCAGCTAGAGCTTATCGTGGATGACAGCGGCTCTATGAGCCTCAAGATGGCTGAAGAAGTAGCAGAGGACTGGGGCGAGTAGCGGTTGAACATAGGCCTAGCCTATGATATGGCGCGTTTTGAGGAGAAGGCGCTGCTCCAAGCGGCGCGTAGGCTAGGCCACACGGTATCGCTCATCCACGTACCCAACAAAGAATTCTGGGTAACAAAGCCTGATAGCATGAGCTATGACTTCATCTTCCAGCGCTGCGTAAGCTATTACAGAGCTGTAAGCTCCACAATCGTGTTTGAGCGGAATAACATACCTGTTGTGAATAGCTTGAATGTGATAAGGGACTGTGAGGATAAGCTTCTCACTACCGCTAGGCTCTCGGCCGCTGGTGTTGATGTTCCAGATACCGCTGTTGCGTTTAGACGCGAGCCTGCGCTAAACGCCTCGCGTAGGCTGGGCTACCCAGTCGTGGTAAAGCCAATCTACGGAAGCTGGGGTAGGATGATAGCCCGCGCACCCGATGAGGAAACGCTACAAGACATAATAGAGCTGCGTGAAAACATGCAAAGCCCCTACATCAAGATACACTACCTCCAGCGCTATGTGGATAAGCCTGGCCGCGACATACGGGCTTACTACGTCTGGGGAGACGTGCCAGTGGCGATATACCGTGTGAGCGGTAACTGGAAGACGAACACAGCCCTGGGTGGGAAGGCTGAGCCAGCACCAATAACTGACGAGCTTCGCGAGATTGTGATAAAGTCAGGCGAGGCGCTGGGCGGCGGCGTTCTTGGGATAGACTTGATGGAGTCCCCCGACGGTAGGCTTCTGGTAAGCGAGATAAACGCTATAGTTGAGTTTAGGAATACGGTGAGGGCTACTGGCTACGACTTGGCTGGGAAGATTGTGGAGGAGACGGTTAGGGTGATGCGGAGGTGAGCAGCCATGAAGGCGCGGCCGTCTCAATTATTCCGTTCCACCCCTCGCGTGGCCTGCGTATAGTAAGGGCTGAAGGCCAGTATGTCTGGGATAGCGCGGGAAGACGCTACCTAGACTTCCACACGGGGCATGGAGCGGCTTTCCTAGGCCATAGAAACCCGCGCATCATCAAAGCGCTGGCAGAACAGATGCAGAGATTCACAACGGCAACCCCAGCCTTTGAGACAGACACGATGGAGGAATGCCTAAAGAAACTAGGCCACATACTCCCAAGGCATCTGAATATGGTCTTCTTCCAGAACAGTGGAGCGGAGGCGGTGGAGCTAGCTCTCAAAACAGCGCGAAAAACAACCAAGCGAAAGAAGTTCCTAGCATTCATCAACGCCTTCCACGGCAGAACTATGGGCGCCCTCTCAGTTACCTGGAACCCAAAATACCGCGAGGGCTACGACCCCTTCCCATGGGAGACCAAGTTCATACCCTATAACAACGTTGAGGCTGTTGAGAAGAGCCTTAACGAGGAGTATGCTGCTGTTATCGTTGAGCCTGTTCAGGGAGAGGGGGGTGTTGTTCCCGCCAGTGTAGAGTTTCTGCGCGTGTTGGAGGAGCGTTGTAGAAGCGTTGGCGCTCTCCTGATAGTGGATGAGATTCAAAGCGGGTTTGGCAGGACAGGCCGTATATGGGCGCATGAGCACGCTGGCGTGAAGCCTGACATACTCGTGGCGGGGAAGTCAATAGCTGGCGGCTTCCCAGCGAGCATGGCAGCGATAAGCGGCGAGATAGCGTCAAGCCTGAAAGAAGGAGACCACGGCTCAACACATGGGGGGAATCCACTAGCATTAGCTGCAATAGCTGCGGGTGTTGAGACGCTTTTAGAGGAGGACGTAGCGGGGCAAGCTGCTCAGAAAGGCAGCAGGATGGCCGCAAAGCTTGAGAAGCTGGTGGGGGAGAATCAGAGAATCTTCAGAGGCCTAAGAGCCGCTGGCCTCATGATAGGGCTTGAGATGCGCATACAGCCAGCCCAAACAATAAAACAGCTACAGGCAAACGGGCTTATAGCGATAAAGGCCGGGCTTAACGTACTGAGATTCCTGCCACCCTACCTAATCACAGACCACGACATAAACGAGAGTATAGAGATTCTAAGGGAAACAATAAGTAAGTAAAAATAAAAATTTTGAGGATAGGTTTAGTGCTGGTCTTCCTCCACCACTATTATCTTCCCTTCCATCCCAGCCTCGCGATGACCAGGAACACTACAGTAGTATGTGTATTCGCCTGGCTGCTCGGCCTTGAATATCACATCAACGCTCTCGCCCTTCTCCTTCACATGGTCTCTGGCATGGGCGTTAAGCCCGTCTATGACAAAGTCATGCTCAACACCATCGCCGTTCACTATAGTTATCTTCACCACATCACCGACCTTCACCTTTATCGTAGGGTTCTTCACCCCATCTATAGCGCCGCCCTTACCTAGAAACGCAAAGCCATCCGCGAGCATAGTTTCCAGTTTAAACTCCACGTTAGGGCTCGTATCTACGGTCTCTTCCTTCGTCTGCTCCTCGTGTCCATGTCCCTTTCCTGTTTCTGCTGTAGGCGTCTCGGCATGCCCATCAGAAACAGATACCCCAATACCAGTCTCCTTAAGCTCCTGAATCTCACTCTTTAAAGCGCGGACATCATTCTGCAAATACACAACAACACCAAGCAGCGCTGCCACCAATATCAGCGAGATTACGTTAATGTATATCGCACCATCACGTGCCATTTCACTATTCACCTCGGATGATAGTGTGTAATGGTCATCTGAAAAGGGTTTTTAGGGAATTTGAGAACAAGCATGCGGCGAAAGCGTTGTACAAGCGCGTATGTGGTGGGGGAAGAGTTCTTCCCCTAGCTACTTCATCCCTCTATACCGCATATTTACGGCGTTTTGCGGCGATTCTTGAAAGACTAAATAAACAGGCGAGGAGTATGTGCCGTAGGTCTGAACCGAGTTTATGAGCGGGGATGCTAGACACGACGAGGGGAAGAGCCGTGGCCATGGCAGGCGGATGGAGCAGCAGGATGACATCTTCAGAATACTAAGCCACCCAGTAAGGCGCTCAATAGTACTGCTCCTGCATGAGCGCATAGAGATGACATACTCGGAGCTCCTCCGCGAGCTCAAGCTGGAGGAGGGGCTCTTCAACTTCCATCTAAGGAATATGCGGCCACTACTAGAGACGACGGAGAACGGGAGCTACATACTCTCCAAGACTGGCAGGCTGGCTTATGAGCTTATCAAGAGAGCCAGCAGAGAGCAGCAGCTTAACGATGTTCTACCCACACCACCGCCCCTGAATAAGGATATAGTAACAAGACGCGTCTCAGCATTCCTGATAGACGTTCTAGTCTTCTTCATAGCCACTGGAGCGTTCCTAGACCCAAACATACACCACCTCATACAGCTTCACTGGCTGGATGTCCAGCAGCACGCGACGGAGATAATTCTAGCATACTCGCATATCTTCTTCGCGGCTTTCATCACCTTCACACTCCTAGAGAGCTATAAGGGCCAGACCCTCGGCAAGTTCATCTCAGGCATACGCGTGGTCTCGGTTTCTGATAGGCGGCTCACGCTGATAGAGTCTGGCATAAGAAACATAGGGAAAGTCTTCCTACTACCGATAGACTTGTTGATAGGCTTATCATACTACCGCAAGGGATACATAAGGTTCTTTGACTTCTACGTCAAGTGTAAGACGGAGCTGGTGTAAAGCTTATCTACGCCATTCTGGGGAAACTAAATAGAGACAACCCATGTCTTCTATACTCGTGGCTATAGACGGCTCAGCCCACTCGTATAAGGTGGTTGACGAAGCGATAGCCTTGGCGAAAGAGATAGGAGCTAAGATAATCCTTATGCATGTTATCCCACGTATAGAGGTTCCCACGGAGTTTCTGGAGTTTATGAAGACTGAGCGCATAGAGGTTAGTCCCGAATATCTCTACAGCACCAAGGTTGGTGAGGAGATTTTGCAGAGGTTCGGTGAGAGGGTTGCCGCGTCTGGCGTGGAGTATGATACCATAGTGGAGGTGGGGGATGTGGCTGAGCGCGTCGTAGCGATAGCAGAGGCACGAAAGCCCAGATACATCGTCATAGGGCTGACAGGCCTACACGGAATACGCAGAGTAGCAACCCTCGGCAGCATAGCCCGAAGAATTATAGAAGGAGCGCGGATACCAGTGATAGTGGTGCCCCACGCCGAATAAGGCTAAATTAAAGCGCGCGCTGAAGCCCTAACCAGCTTTGGAGATAGACGAGAACATAGTCGTAAAGGTCTTAGTCCAGCTACTTGAAGTTTATACTCCGCCTGGTGAGGAGCGGAGGCTGGAGCATACTTGGTATCGTTTATGTAGGGAGCTGGGCTTTCCGCGGAGCTGGAGAGACGAGACAGGTAGCTTTTTCGCCTCCTACGGCGCTGGTGAAAAAACCATAATGCTCGCGAGCCATGTTGATACTGTTCCTGGAGAGCTTCCCGTGAAGGTTTCGGGCGGGAAGATATACGGGCGCGGCGCTGTTGATGCGAAGAGCTCAGTAGCGTGTATGTTGGTGGGCGCGAGCTATGTGAAGAACGCGCTAGAAGGCGTTAGAGTTGTTGTCGCGGGGCTGGCCGATGAGGAGGGAGCGGGGCTGGGAGCTAAGCGCCTAGTTGAGCGCGGCTTCAAGGCAGATTATATAATCATAGGCGAGCCTACAGGAGTTACGGGTATAGCCACATCCTACCGCGGTAGCTTAACCATACGTGTTGAAGCTAGGGCGCGGGGAGGGCATAGCTCAGCCCCCTATATGGCCGACTCTGCTCTGGAAAAGGTGCTAGCCCTATGGAGCTATGTTAAGAACGAGTACGG
>WAQC01000068.1 GCA_015520425.1 Candidatus Pelearchaeum sp.
CTTGGGCTTGAAAGGCTAGCCATGGCTATCTACGGTGTTGAGGATATAAGAACCTTCAGCAGAAATGACCTTGGATGGCTTAGACGCACATCGCCACTAACACCATACCGCGCAGCAGGAAGAATATAGGAAAGGTGAAAAACATGCCAGTAGTTAATATAAGACTTGAAAAGCTCTCAAAACTTGTAGGAAAAGAATTAACCGCTGAAGAAGCAGCGCAACACCTAGCATCAGTGGGCTTAGGAATAGAGGAAACAACAGAAAACGAGATAAAAGTTGAATACAATCCAAACAGGCCAGACTACTCCAGCATATACGGAATAGCCAGGACACTCAAGGGAATACTTGGGAAACAACGAGGCCTACCACGCTTCAGGCTAAGAAACCCAAAGATAATCGTAAACGTAGACCCAAGTGTTGAAGACGTTAGACCATACATCGTTTGTGGTGTGATAAGAAACCTAAGCCTAACCGGAGAAGACCTTGAGGAGATAATAGCAATGCAAGAAGACCTTCACTGGATTCTGGGAAGAAACCGCAAGAAAGTCGCGATAGGTCTTCATAATCTAGACGTTCTAACCCCGCCTTTCGTATATAGGGCTGTAAAGCCCGAAGAGTTACGATTTATTCCTCTTAAGAGTTCTACGAAAATGACGCCTAAACAAATTCTTGAAGAGCATGAGATAGGGAGGAAATACGCGCACTTGCTAGAGGGATATGATAGGTATCCGATGATTTTAGATGCACGTGGAAACGTGTTATCTATGCCTCCCATAATAAATGCAAGTCTAACGGAATTAACTGCTGGCGTTAGAAATATATTCATAGACGTCACGGGGACTGACTGGGAAAAAATAAACCAAACGCTGAATATACTGATGGCTTCTATGATGGATGCTGGAGGCTCTGGAGAAGCCGTGATAGTAAGATATTCACGGAAACGCTATCTTACTCCATTAATGAAAAACGAATCACTTATGCTAAAAAGCTCGCTGGTAAATGAGCTTCTAGGATTAAACCTCTCAGACAAAACCATAATAGACCTCTTACGAATGATGAGGTTTGACGCCACGTCTTCTAGAAAGGGCATACTGAAAATCACGGTCCCGCCATATAGAACCGATATAATGCACCCAGTAGACCTTGTGGAGGAAGTTGCTATAGCTTATGGATATTCGCGGATGGAGTTGGAGTTGCCTAAGGCTCAGATTTTCGGCTCTGTGAGGAGAACTACAATTGTTCAAGAGCTTATCCGCGAGATAATGATAGGTCTTGGCTTCACCGAGGTTCTTAACATTCTCCTGACGAATGAGGACGAGCAGTACAAGATGATGAACGTTAATGAGCATCCGCACATACGCGTTCTTAACCCAGCCACGCGAGAATACACCATGATGAGAACATGGTTGATTCCCTCCCTTCTCCGCAACCTGGCGGACAATCAACAGCATCTTTACCCGCAGCGGCTTTTTGAGATTGGGGACGTAATAGTTCCAGACCATACACGGCCAGAGAAGGCGCGGCGACGCTTGTCGCTGGCTGCTGTATCGTGTCATGCCGATGCCTCGTTCAGCGAGATGAAAGGAATAGCTGAAGAGCTGTTTAGGTTGCTCGGCCTTAATATAATCTTCACACCAACGGCACATCCATCATTCATAGACGGCCGCGTGGCTGAGCTACGCGCTAAAGACAGCCCAGTAGGGATAATGGGGGAGGTATCTCCATCTGTCTTAGAGTCATTCAACCTCCCCATGCCCACAACAGCGTTTGAGGTTGATGTGGAGCAAGCCTTACAATACCAGGCGGAGAAGGATTAAGAATAACTAGGAAGTAGATACAGGTGCCCCGCTACCCGCCTTAAGCTCCACCGAGACACGGTGCCCCACCCGTCAATGAGGGCGGAGTGTTGGTAGCGGGGTACATATCAACACTAACGTTGGAAAAGTTAAAAATTGTTCCTCATGCGCAATTTAGGTAAAAGGTGCTTAAGATGGACATAGAAACAAGGATGGAGCTGATACTGAGAGAGCCGACGGAGGAGGTCATAACCGTTGAAGAGCTACGCCAACTTCTAGAGACCGAATCCCATCCAGTAGCTTATGACGGGTTTGAGCCCAGCGGACTGGCTCACATACCCTTCGGCGTACTTAGAGCAATAAAGCTCCGCGATATAATTGAAGCAGGCTGTAGATTTAAACTCCTGCTAGCAGATTGGCATGCAATGATAAACAATAAAATGGGCGGCGATTTGCAGAAGATTAGGCGTGTTGGCGAGTATTTTATAGAGGTGTGGAAAGCATCTGGGATAGATGTTACTAAAGTTGAGATTGTGTGGGCGAACGATTTGGCCAGCGACCCCGATTACTGGCGGCTCGTAATACAGGTGGCACGTAACTCTACGCTCAAGAGAATCCTAAGATGCCTGCCGATAATGGGGCGGCGCGAGGGAGAGATGCAGGAGGCGGCGCAGATAATATACCCAGCAATGCAGGTAGCGGATATCTTCAAACTGGAGGCAAAGATATGCCAGCTAGGTCTAGACCAGAGGAGGGCGAACATACTTGCGCGGGAGCTGGGGCCGAAGCTGGGGTATTGGAAACCAGTTGCAGTGCATCACCACATGTTGATGGGGCTCTCAGGCCCTATAACCCCTGCTGGACTTGAGGATGAGAACGAGGAGCTTGATGTGGAGATTAGCTCAAAGATGAGCAAGAGCAAGCCCGAAACAAGCATCTTCGTCCATGACGACCTAGATACTATAAGGAGCAAGCTTATGTCGGCATATTGCCCACCTAAGCAGACCGCAGGAAACCCAGTACTGGAGTACTGTAAATACGTTATATTCAGGATGAGTAAGATACTTGATGTTGATAGGCCAGCAAGATACGGCGGGCCGATACAATACACTAGCTATAAAGAACTTGAGCGGGACTACATGGAAGGGAGACTACATCCCCTAGACCTTAAGAATGCTGTGGCCGAGGCGCTTTATAAGATACTTGAGCCTATACGGGAGCACTTTCAAAAAGACCCAAGAGCACGCGAGCTATACGAGTTTGTCAAATCTCAGGAAATAACCAGATAAATTTCTAAGGGCCAAGGGGTTTAAAACACATCCAACTAAAGTAATAAAGTATGCGCATTTACCTAGACTAATCACCATACAGCGATAACAAAACAATAATTAACCCCGAATAGATTTAATAATCGTTGGGTAGAGGTAGTGTTTCTTTTGGAGTCAAAACATCTAGAACGAGTGGAACAGAATCATGAACCAGGTAGTTGAAATTCCTAGGAAAGTAATTAAGAGGGACGGGCGCGTAGTTGACTTTGACCAGAGCCGTATACGCGAGGCTGTAAGGAAGGCTATGCTCTCTGTGGGCAAGGTTGACGAACAGAAGCTAGCTGAAGTAGTGAATTATGTGCTTAGGGTTTTGGCGGAAAAATATGGAACAGCTAAGATGCCTCATGTGGAGGATATACAGGATATAGTAGAGCTAGCCCTAACTAAGTTTGACCTCTATGAGGTCGCTAAGGCATATATCCTCTATCGTAAGGAGCGCGAGAGAATACGGGAAGAGAAGAAGCGTATTCTTGAGCGCGATTATGTGGATGAAGTGGATAAGAAGTTCTCAATTAATGCTCTCCGCTTAATGGCTTCACGTTATCTACTTCGCGACAACACGGGGAGACTGGTTGAAGGGCCTAAACAGCTTTTCCAAAGGGTGGCAGCGCTCATAGTAATCTCAGACATACTTTATGACCCGCGTATATTTGATAAGGATGGAAAACAGCCGAAGTGGGAGCTTGATAACTTCAGCCCAGTAGAGTATGAAGGTAAGTTGGGACTTGGAAGAATGGAAGACGGCTCCTACGAGGTTACGTGGAATAAGTATCATCTTGAACGTATGAGAAGCCTTTACGAATATCTAAATAACCAGGGGAAGATGCGCGTATCCTGGAGCCAGTTTCTGGAAAAGCTGAGGAGTGGGGAGTTTGAGGAGTATTATAAGAATTATAGGGAATACTACGAGCTAATGGTTGATAAGAAGTTCATGCCTAACAGCCCCACGCTCTTTAATGCTGGGGCTAGATTAGGGCAGTTGAGCGCCTGTTTTGTACTGCCTGTTGAGGATGATATGGAGAGTATTATGAAGTCTGCCCGCGATGCTGCGATGATATTCAAGTCAGGGGGAGGAATCGGGATAAACTACTCTCCACTCAGGCCTGAGGGAGATACCGTTTTCTCAACATTCGGAGTAGCGTCAGGCCCCGTATCTTTCATGCGCATAATAGATGTGGTAACAGATGTTGTAAAACAAGGTGGAAAGAGACGCGGCGCCAACATGGGGATACTTGAGGTATGGCACCCAGATATAGAGAAGTTCGTAACCGCAAAATCCAAGGAAGGCTTTCTAGAGAACTTTAACATCTCAGTACTCATAACACCAGATTTCTGGAGCTACTATCACGCAAATAAGTCGTATCCATTGATAAACCCGCGCGATAAGAGCGTATGGCGCACCATAGACCCGAAACACCTGTTTAGGGAAATTGCCGACATGGCTTGGAAGACAGCAGACCCTGGGGTATTATTCCTAGACAATATAAACCGCAGAAACCCGCTGAAGAAGATATACGGTGACATACGCTCCACCAACCCCTGCGGCGAACAGCCTTTATACCCATATGAGTCATGTAACCTAGGCTCAATCAACTTATACGCATTCGTCAAAAACGATGGTGGGAAGCTCTTTATTGATTGGAGCGAGCTGGAGAAGGCTGTAAAAACCGCCCTACGTTTCCTTGATAATGTAATTGACGTGAATAACTATCCAATACGCGAGATTGATGAGATGACAAAGAAAACACGAAGAGTTGGTTTGGGGATAATGGGGTTGGCCGATTTGCTCTATGCCCTACGGATACCCTATAACAGCGAGGAAGGCTTTGCGTTGATGAGTAAGCTCATGGAGTTCATATCCTATCACGCTATGAAGGCTTCTGTAGAGATTGCTAAGGAGCGAGGGCCATTCCCCGACTATCATAAATCAGCATATGCGGAGGGCAAGCTACCCATAGAGGGCTACTATCACCGTGAGTGGTGGACTATGGATTGGGACTCTCTGGCCGAGGATATAAAGCGATACGGCATAAGGAACTCTCACACAACAACCGTAGCGCCTACAGGAAGTATATCCATGCTGGTTGATGTTTCATCAGGACTAGAGCCCCAGTTTGCCATAGTATTTGAGAAACGAGTTAGCGTCGGAACGTTCTACTACACCGACATTGAGTTTGAGCGTCAGATGAAGGAATTAGGACTTTACAAAGAGGCTCTACTAAAGAAGATATCCGATAACGGTGGCTCACTCCAAGGTATTGAAGAGATACCTGAGGAGATAAGAAGAGTATTCCTAGTTGCGTATGATGTTCCATGGTGGGACCATATACGCGCACAATACGAGATACAGAAGTGGGTTGATGCGTCTGTGAGTAAGACGATAAACATGCCAAGCTGGGTTACTGTTGATGATGTTATGAAAGCATATTTATTCGCATACAACCTAGGCCTTAAGGGCATCACGATATACCGCGATTCATCCAAGAGCGCGCAAGTTCTTCTAACACCATCACAGAGGCTTAGCCACTATATAGCAATAACACCGAATAAAACCTTACAGATGATGGAGAAGCTCGGAATAAAGCCATCTATTGGTACCGAAGAGTTGGAACAAGAAACTGCTCAGAAAAAACAGATATCGCTGGTCACGTCTGTTGAGGGTCCGAGCGTCCTTGAAGATAAGCAAGATGATACTTGCCCATCTTGCCATGGTACGAATCTGGTCTATCAGGAAGGCTGTATCAAATGTCTTGATTGTGGATGGTCAAGTTGTGTAGTTGCTTAGAGCGGGAGTAGCGCTAATTCATATTTTAGGTTTTTGAGATTTAGTCCAGCTTCTCAAGGATTAATAATTAGCTTGCCTTTCTGGCCGACGACTACTGGGTGGTGGAGCTGCATGTCATTTGACTTTACACCGACGCTAAATACCTTGATTATATTAACCGTAATATCGCCCTTATTCACTTATGCTTCGCGGAGGACTGGAATCAAACTGCTTGCCGACGCATATGCTATAATGGCGTTTGCGGCAAGCCTCGTAATAGCTCTCACACAGTTTTCCGAGGTGGCTACCAACGGGCCTATAATCAGAGTAGCTGGAGAAGACCCCCGAACATCTACGGTAATTTACGTGGACCAACTCGCTATGTATGTTGCGGGCATCTTCATATTCATAGGCCTGTTGGCATCAATCTTCTCGGTTGGGTATATTGAGGAGAGGAAGCCAGAGTATTATCCGCTTCTCCTGACGATGGTTACGGGAATGGTTGGAGTGGCGTTCGCAGGCGACCTCTTCCTACTCTTCATCTTCTGGGAAATGATGTCAATCTCATCATACTTGCTTGTGGCTTTCAGATATAGAAACTGGGAAGCCGTAGAAGCCTCTTTTAAATATCTAATCATCAGCGCTGCTGGTGCAGCTGCAATACTGTTTGCCATGTCCTTCCTCTACGGCATGGTGGGTACGCTCAACATAGCCATACTTGCCGAAACCCTTGCTACTGGCGTGGCTTCTGGAGAGTTCTGGAGCTACGTCATAATAGCCCTGCTAGTGGCAGGCTTCGGCGTTAATGCGGCCATGTTCCCATTCCACTCATGGCTTCCAGACGCGCACCCAGCAGCCCCAAGCCCTATAAGCGCTATGCTGTCAGGAGTCGTCATAAAAACAGGGATATACGCGCTCTTCAGAATCATGACATTCGTATTCCCAGCAACATTGTTTGACTGGAGGATAGTTCTTGCCATCTTCGCCGTACTAACCATGACTGTTGGAAACCTTATGGCATTATTGCAAGAGGACATTAAGCGCCTCTTAGCGTTCAGCTCAATAGCCCACATAGGGTATATACTGCTCGCCCTCTCAATATTCAGCGTGGGCGGCCTAGCTGGGGGGCTCCTGCATATATTAAACCACGCCAGCATGAAGGCCCTTCTCTTCCTCGCCGCGGGGGCTTTTATTCACGCCGCAGCCACGCGGAACATAGATGAGCTAGCTGGAATCGGTAGGACGATGCCCATCTCAGCGGTGGCATTCGCAGTAGGAGCATTCTCACTAGCTGGCATACCAGGCCTAAACACATTCTGGAGCGAAGCCCAGATAATAATAGCTGGAATAGAAGCAGGATTCACATTATTCGTTGTGATAATGATAATTAACATATTGATAAGCGTCGCCTACTACCTGCGGCTTGTTCAGACAATCTTCTTTAAACCACCATCTGAGAAAGCTATGAAGGCTCATGATGGAAGCGCCAGCATGGTAGCACCACTAATATTCCTCTCAATACTCGCAATAGTAATCGGAGTTTATCCAACACCATTCTTTGAAACAGTTTTCAACATAGCCCAAACACTCCTAGCCAGCCCTTAAAATTATCTCTCACATTTTTAAGATACTTCCACCAACATACAATAGACTAGGTGATACATATTGCCGCGGCAAACAAAGAAGAAGGAACAGGAAGATGGTAAAAAACAATACTCAGTACTGAAGGTACGTGAGGAAATAGTTGGAAAGCTCAGGAAATTGGGAGAACGAGTACTCTCGTATCTGGAGCGTGGCGAATTCCCAGAGATAGAGCTCCCTTCACGAACCACAACAAACATAGAATACAATAGCGAATTAAGACAATACGTGCTTGGGTCAAAGACAGTAACGCGCACTACACGTAACATAAAGCATCTAAGACCATTTACCCAGCTTATGTGGATGGCCATGTTCGCAAAGCAGCTTGTTGAAACGAGGAAAACCAGCACTCTCAGAGATGCGTTTTATAACGCTATAGGTTTTGGAATAGATTTTGAAGATCAGCAAGAAAGTGACGAAACGGTAACCGAGCTGGAGACTCTAGTAGGAACTGTGAGGGAAGACTTCAACATATATCCAGAAGAACGTTCAAGCGTATTTGGAAGGCTAGTTATAGAATATACCGTCCCAGGATATGAGGGTAGGCGCCTTGACCTAACGACAATACCTGACGGCGCCATGATCGGGCCTGCCATGACTACTGCCGAGTTTGTTAGGTGTGATGCCGAGCAGGTATTTGTCGTTGAGAAGGGCGCTGTCTATCAGAGATTCTTAGAAGAGAACGTAAGCGATAGACATAAGGCTATTATAATTCACACGGCTGGTCAGGCTCCTAGAGCTACGCGTAGATTCATTAGAAGACTTAACCAAGAGCTCAACCTTCCCGTCTATATCTTCACTGATGGCGACCCATGGGGTATGCATATTGCGAGTGTATTAATTTATGGCTCGGCGTTGGCGGCTCACGTGAGAGAGCTGAACGTGCCCGACGCCATATGGGCGGGACTGTGGGCAAGCGACATCAGCAAATACAAACTACCAGCTATGCGGTTTAATGACGAAGACGCGAGGAGGATAGTTGAGTTGGAGCGCGACCCGCGGTATGTCTCCGACCCATGGAAGAGGGAGATAGCTGTCTTCAAGAAAATCCAGAGGAAGGCCGAGCTTGAGGCCCTAAGCCGCTATGGGCTAGAATACATAGTCACAGACTACTTGCCAGAAAAGCTGGCTGAGGTGACAAAGAGATAACTGTAAGCATTGAGAGGAAAATATACAGAGAGGCGGGCTCTTAATTGCTAAGGCTCATAGAAGGCGTTCCCGCGGTAACCCTTGACAAACCTAAACGAACATTAGTAGTCTCGGATCTTCACTTGGGTTTTGAGGAGGAATTACTGGCTCAGGGAATTAAGGTTCCCCCACAAAGCTGGAGAATAATACAAAACATAGTGCAGCTCGTTAAAAGAGTGGATGCGAGCCGTCTAATAATACTAGGTGATGTGAAACATCAGTTCAAAGGCCCTTCTAGGCTTGAATGGAGGATGCTTCCACGCCTTTTTGACCAGCTTTGTACAGTAGTTAAAGAGATTATGATACTCCCTGGAAACCACGATGGTGGAATAAAGAAAATATTGGGTGATAAGGTCGTTTTTTTACCCACACGGGGCTATTTCGTAAAAGAAGAAAAAGTCGGGCTGGTTCATGGGCATGTGTGGCCCTCTAAGCAGCTTCTTGACGCTGAGATAATAATTGCAGGGCATTTACATCCGTTTATAGCTTTTCACGAAGAGGCTGGAACTGTTAAAAGGCGTGTCTGGCTTAGGATGCGGGGCAGTAAAGCCGCGTTGGCTGAGAAGATACTCAAGAAACCAGTAAAAAAATACCGTGGAGAGATTACGTTGCTCATAATGCCCAGCTTTAATGACTTACTCTCAGGAACTACGGTAACGAATATTGAGGAGATAAGCAGAGGCCACGGCCCCCTCCTCAGGTCTGGCATCTTCAACTTAGCCAGGGCCGAGGTTATAACAATTGATGGAGCTAATCTTGGTTATTTGGCATCGCTTGAGCTGGAGGCCTAAGGTTTGAGAGACCCCGCGGAGACTCTTCAACGACTCGCACGAGAATATCCATCTCTATTTGATGAGGCATACCAGGCTGTGAGGGAGGGGAAGGTAAAGAAATACTATTTCTATCCAAGCGGTAAGGTGGAGTGGATAGTAGTAGGGAGAAACCGTGACTACCTCATACTCCCAGAAGCCAACTACTGTAGCTGTGAAGATTTCTTCTTCCGCGTACTAAGCCAAGAAAAACCCATGTGCTACCACATACTCGCCACACGAATAGCAGCACTAACAGGCAGATACGAAGAAATCCAAGAAGCAGACCACTGGCGTAGAAGACTGATAAAAGAATGGGTCCCCAGAGAGGGATAAACTCTAAAATAAAGAACAACCCTAGTGGTTTTAAGCCGGGGTCGGGTAGTCCGGCTAGCTCGCCGGCCTCGAGATCCGCTCCATTAAGCTGGTCAGGATAGCCGGTGGCCTTCTCGGGCCGCGTGGGTTCAAATCCCACCCCCGGCGCTTTTCTTGTTTGTTCGTTTTTTAAGGAGTAGGTAGAGTGGTAGAGCAATTGCTGCGAATGGTGCGCTGCCTATTGCTAGTATTAAGAGTCCTCTCAGTACGGTGTAGAGTAGTGTTATGCCGGTTATGAGGGGTTCTGTTGGGTCTATGTCGGGTAGCGTGGGTTTTGTGGGCTGTAGTATGCTGACGGTTATCTGTGAGGTATCTGAAGTTCTTGTCTCCATGTTACGTGTCTTCCCCAAGGCTGTTATCTTGGAGATAAGCTCATCAAAAACATCAGTAGGGACGTTGGTTATGATTTCACCAGACCATCTATCGTTAGAAACTCTAAGCGAAGACCTCACTACATACCCGCCAGACTCGCGCGCCAGCTTTTCAATCAACGCAAGCGTGTTTGCTACATCCTGGCTTTCTAAGATTATGAGCGCAGAGTGCGGCTTTGATGGTGGCTGAGCCTGCAGTAGCTCAACCCGAATAGTGGAGAAACTGACGGTATTCTCAAGATAGTTTATCCTACCCGTTAAACGTTCTATCTCTCCCCTAACCCTCTCCAGCTCCTTCTCTATACTAAGCAAATCATCAACGCTGGTTGCAAGTCTCAGGATTTCCAGTAACCTCTCTTCTTGGCGCAGTAGATTATCGCGACGGGCACGTAGGTCTATGTATTCCTCGGTAACATCATCGCTTTGAGTATTCTTTTCCACCACCCGTCCAAGGGTCTCTATCGCAGATGTAGCCTGGTAAAAATTGCTGCGTGGAACTCGTATTGTGATAGAGGCTACTTGTCTTCCATCAATTATGGTGGATGAGGTGCCTGCGACATATCCACCTAGCTCTTCTGCCACATTAGCAATCTCATCAACCGCCACCCCAACATTAACTACCTCTAGCCTAATATTAGCTGTGAATGTTATCATCCTACCAAAACCGCCAACTTGGTCATTCTTCTCCACCACATATTCAAATTGCTTCACTGTGGCGGTCGCTGTTTGGGTACGTATAACTGTAGTAGTTGTTATAGACTGCTCAACCATAATTGAGTCTTCTATGGATGCTGGATAGCTTGCTTGTGGTTTTTGTTGCGTTAAGCCACTCATTACCACACCTACAACCGTCAAAATCGTTATAACGACAAGTAGTTTTACATGCTTATTCTTAGCCAGCTTGCGCATGTAATTGACTGGTCTATACAGGTGTATAGTTCTAGCGTTTAGAACAAAGCGTTCTATGCGTGTGAGTTGATGCTAAATCCATAAAATGCTGCATATGGCTATAATCCTCTTAGAATGTCGCCCAATAGGCTGATAAACGAAAAAAGCCCCTACCTACTGAAGCACGCTCATAACCCTGTTGATTGGTATCCTTGGGGAGATGAGGCTTTTGAAAGAGCGCGTAGAGAGGATAAGCCTATCCTTCTTAGTATAGGATATTCTACCTGCCATTGGTGTAATGTTATGGAGAGGGAATCGTTTGAAAATGAGGAGATAGCAGAGCTGATAAACAGGAACTTTATTCCGATAAAGGTGGATAGGGAGGAGAGGCCAGATGTTGATGAGATTTACATGAGGGCTGTTCAGCTAATGACGGGGAGCGGTGGATGGCCTTTAACCGTTTTTCTCACACCAGACCTAAAACCCTTTTTCGGAGGTACTTACTTTCCACCCAAGAGGAGAGGCGGCCTTCCAGGCTTTGATGAGATACTTAAAGCGGTAGCTGAGGCGTGGAGAACGAGACGCGAAGAGATAATGAAATCAGCCAACGACGTAACAGCGCTTATTCAACAGATATACGCCCACAAACAAACTATGCAGAATCTCTCTCTGGAACCCGTAAACCAGGCGTATGATGCCCTAGTTTCTCTCTATGATAGCAATTATGGCGGGTTTGGAGGAGCTCCCAAGTTTCCCATGCCTACTTATCTATTCTTTCTTCATAGAATCTACTGGAGGAACAGGGATAAAGTTGCCCTCCGTATGGCGCAGCATACCCTAACGCGCATGGCTCGCGGAGGAATACACGACCAACTCGCAGGAGGATTTCACAGATACTCAACTGACAGATACTGGATAGTTCCACATTTTGAGAAGATGCTCTATGATAACGCATTGCTGGCGAGGGTGTATCTTGAAGCATATCAACTAACTGGAGACAACTATCTGCGTGATGTGGCAGTAAAAACTCTAGAGTGGATGCTGAGAGATATGAAGAGCAACGAGGGCGCTTTTTACTCTGCGGTTGACGCGGATAGTCCAGAAGGCGAGGGAATATACTATACTTGGAAGCGTGAGGAGGTTCTAGAAATACTTGGAAAGGAAGTAGGTGAGATTATCTGCAAATACTATGGAATAACTTATGAGGGAAATTTTGAAGAGAAACGGAATATACTAACCATTAGTAGAGATATAGACTCTCTAGCTGTGGAGTGTAAGATGGATGTTAATGAGCTGACAGATATGATAAACGAAGCATCTATGAGATTATTAGATGAGCGCAATAAGCGTCCAAAACCCGCTGTTGATGACAAGATTCTTACATCGTGGAATGGTTTAGCGATTTCAAGCCTTGTACATGGCTACAAAGTAATGGGCGTTGTAGAGTATTTGGAATCCGCCAAAAGTGCGGCAGATTTTATCTTGTCCAAGCTCTATGAATCAAATGGGCTTCTCCATAGATATCGTGGTGGCGAAGCCTCAATAAACGCCAAGCTTGACGACTACGCATATCTAGTTGCTGGTCTTCTTGACATCTACGAGTCATGTTTTGAAGAGCGGTGGATAGACTGGGCTATACAGTTAAACAAGGAGATGATAGAACGGTTATGGGATAGAGAAAATGGTGGATTTTACTTTAATCAAGAGGAGGTAGCTGGTATATCACGTATCAAGGATGGTTATGACGATGTAGTTCCGTCGGGTAACTCGGTAGCAGCGCATAACCTGTTAAGACTCGCAGAGCTAACTGGCGACACGTCTTTAGAGGAAATGGCTGAAAAAACAATTAAAGTCTTCTGGAATAGCATAGAGCAAGAGCCGATAAACTACACCTACATGCTAACGGCGCTTGACTATCTCCTTAATGAGCGGCGTGAAATTGTTCTAGCTGGCCCACAGGATGAGCTCGCGCCATTCATTAAAGAGGTACATAAACGCTATTTGCCCAACACCGTTATCGCAGCTTATGATGATGCGAAAAGCACCGATTTAACGCGGAAGCTCGTCCTCCTCCAGGGAAAGACATCTAAGGGAAGACCAACCGCTTATGTGTGCAAAAACTTCACATGCCATAATCCTGTGGATTCGCTGGATGAATTTCTAAAACTATTAGATGAATAACACAAATAGTAGCTAGTTTGGCGGCCTATCTAGTGAATTTGAAAAAAACTAGTGAAGGCCTCATAGTGCTGCCAGTATGCTGGCTCTCTTGGATGTGGAATCATGGTACCCGCGTGGCGGTTCCAGTATTAGCGCCGTATCTAACCGAGAAGTATTCGCTTACAGTATTTGAGGCTGCGGTTCTATCTGGGATAACATACCTAAGCTTTTATGGCTTCATGATAGTATCAGGACAGGCGGTAGTGCGTATAGGTTATAAGCGGTCCGTCGCGTTAAGTACTCTTGGAGCAGCTCTTCTCTTCGCATTTGCTGGCTACGCACCTACTACACTAATGCTCTTTCTCCTGCTCTTCTTAACTGGGTTTAGCCTCTCACTATATCTGCCAGCGGCTATTCCATGGTTGTCAGGATTGTTCAATAGTAGTAAGCGTGGCTTAGTGGTGGGCATTCACGAATCCGCTGCTCCCACAGGCCAGACTCTAGGCCCTGTCTTTGTTGCTGTGGCTGCTGCGCTGCTAGCTTTAGAACAGGTGTTCGTAGCTTGGGCTGTAATAGCAACTCTGGCTGGCGTCTTAATAATACTCCTAGCAAAGCCAACCCCGTCCATGGTTGTTCAAGCAGCGCGCGATGCGCAGCTTATGAGCATAAAGCGGCTAGGAATCATCATAATAGTAACTCTAGGCGTGCTTATCGGGAACCTGGGAGTTCTCCCACTCATTCCCATCTACTTGGTCAATGTTTTTGGGCTTGAGAGGGGGTTTGTCGCTACCTTGGTCGGCTTAAGCCGCCTACTTGGACTTATAGGCCAGCCAGTAGGAGGATACCTCTCAGATAGATTCGGCAGACTCACTCTCATAACAATACTCACTATACTAACTTTCCTCTCAACAGCATACATAGCCTATGCACCCTTCAACATTCTATACATAGTCTTCCTAGTAATACAAGCCACAGCCACAGCCATGTACTTCCCCGTCGTATACGCCCTAATATCCGAGGAAGCAAGAGCCTATGCAAGCATACAGATAGGCCGTTTGCTCTTTGTTAGCGGCCTTTTAGGACCGACACTAACAGCTTTCGTAATGGGCTACCTAGCTGAAACATTCAGCTATACAATAGCATTCACATACCCACTAATATTCACCCTACTGAGCGTTGTAGCAGTACCGTGGTTAAGGAAAGCTCCACATAAATAAAGCCAAAAATATTGTTTATTTGGTCAATAGATTTATCCCAGAAGATATAATTATCCAGTAAGGGATGCAGGTGACCTCTCTTTGCTAAGTTTTGCCTCGCTCAAAGTATGGGAAAAACCAGAGATAAAACGTAACCTCTGGTGGTATTATGAAGTAGCTAACAATAGAAAACCAGCAAAATACCTCATATGCAGACGCATACCTGCTGAGATAAACCCAACAAAAGCTGAAGAAAACACATTATGGGACATGCATGAAAAACTATCAAAAGAATTCCAAGGTTTATTCAATAAAATAGCCGAGGATAAGCTATCTCTTAAAGAACTCCCCATAGCTAAACCAAATTTTCTTGACATAAAAGTTGAACTCGCTAAAAGAATGTTGAAACACTGCAACTTCTGCAGATGGAACTGTAGAGTTGATAGAACCCTAGGTACAAAACATGGTACATGCCAGCTGGAGAGTGAAAGCAGGGTATCAAGTTATTTCCACCATAGGGGCGAGGAGCTACCAATAAGGGGAACAGGTGGAAGTGGAACTATTTTCTTTACGTCATGTAATATGCGCTGCGCTTTTTGTCAGAATGGCGATATTTCGCATGATAAGTATAATGGGGTAATATTCACTCCGTATATGGTTGCGCTTGCTATGTGGCAGCTTAGGTTGGAAGGCTGTCATAACATAAACCTAGTAGGAGGAGAGCCGACAATACACCTGCATACGATAGTAGAGGCTATAAGCCTGCTAAGGTTCTTTGATGATAGAAAAACTCTACCGCAGATAATGATAGCGAAAGCGGATGGCTTTCTACCATATAGGATGAATAAAGGCAACGCCCTGTATCATGATGAGTTCAACACACCAATATTATGGAACTCCAACATGTTCATGAGCCGTGAAACGCTTACTATACTTCGCGAAATAGTGGATATATGGCTACCGGACTTCAAATTTGGAAATAATAAATGCGCAGTGCGCCTCTCCAGGACTCCATGGTATTTTGAGACAGTATCTGATAATCATAGAACAATTTACGAGTGGGGGGAGAATATAGTTATAAGGCATCTCGTAATGCCCAATCATGTAGAGTGCTGCACCAAGCCCGTTCTTAGGTGGATAGCAGAGAACATGCCAGGAGTTCCTGTTAATGTGATGGACCAGTATCACCCTGACTGTGCATGCAATCCAAACGACCCAAACTATGACCCGCGGTATAGTGATATGGCTAGATACCCGACGCGCGATGAGGTTTTAGAGGCGTATAGGTACGCTCAGGAGTTGGGGATTCCATTTGAGGAGATAACTTTTGAGAGGTCAGTGTATGGGTATAATGTTTAGGGATGTAGTCGGAATCTGTCACGGGGGAATAATATGGTCTCGCGTATGTTTGTTCTTCTGGTTATGACCATCATCAGTCGCTCAAACCCAAGCCCCCAGCCAGCGTGTATTGGCATGCCATAGTCATAAACCTCCAGATGATACTTAAATGACTCCGGATTAAGTCCCTGTTCTTCCAACCGCTTCATGAGCAGCTCTTTCTCCCAAATTCTCGTACCGCCAGAAGCCAGCTCAAGCCACTGATACATCAGGTCAAAAGATTCGCTTACCTCAGGCTTGTCGCGCCGCGGCTGTATGTAAAAGGGCTTTATCTTCGTGGGAAAGTCAGTTATAAAATAATAGCCAGTGTGCTTCTTAGCTAGCGCTCTTAGGTGAGGGGTTCCAAAATCCTCGCCCCATTCTAGAGGCTGGCCTAAACCGCTAAGCTCGTCAAGAAGCTGCTCATAGGTATATCGTGGAAACGGTAAGGATGGAATCTTAAGACGTACACCAAGAGTCTTAAGCTCCTCAGAGTTATTCCGCTCTATCCACCTATACACATAAACTATAAGCTCCTCAAGAAAACGCATAACATCATCCATATCAGCGAACGCAACCTCTATATCCACTGAAGTAAATTCACTTATATGCCTACGCGTATGTGATTCTTCTGCTCTGAAGAATGGCCCCATCTCAAATACGCGTTCAAAGACTGTGGTGAGTTCTTCTTTATAGAGCTGCGGGCTTTGCGCCAGGTATGCTGTTCTATCAAAATACCTGACCTCAAAAAGGGCTGCTCCCCCTTCTGTAGCAGTGCCTATTATTCTTGATGTCCTAACCTCGGTGAATCCATGCTCATGAAAGAAATCGCGTATAGCCTTATTTACGCTACTGGCAAGAGTAAATACCGCTCTATTCTCGGGTTTCCGTAGGTCTAAAATCCTATGTCGCAGCCGCGTCTCCATACCTGCGGAGACCTTACCCGTTATGTCGTAAGGTATCTGGCTGGCTGCTCTGCTCAATATAGCTAGTCTGCTTGCTTTAACCTCTACGCCCAACCTAGCCTTGGGCTCTGCTGAGACTCTACCATTGACATAAACCACAGATTCCAGACCTATCTCCTCAAGCTCCCGCTTCGTATTTTCGTCAACCTCGGCCTTACGTATAGCTACTTGGCATATTCCAGAAGAGTCCCGTAAAAGTATGAAGATAAGCCTTCCTAGGTCTCTTATTTCATGAACCCAGCCCAGTAGATGGACCTCCTTACCATCATTCTCTGGCCTTACATTCCGCGCCATGGTGCGCTGTGAGATTATCCTCTTAAGGTCTGGTCTATCCAAGCCCAACGGGTTAAGCTGAATAGAGTCAGCTAATGAGTCTTACTCCTCCTATAGCCCCTTGAGCGACGCTCAAAATCTATCCTCAGATTTATGCCCTTAACCTGCTTAGCCACAACAGCAGCGGCCTCAGGGCTTATCTTGAGATTACGCTCCTCATCAAGTATTATACGCGTCTCCTCCGTCTGGTCAGGAAGCCATATCTTGTTTACTGCCATAATCCTAGCAGGCGCCACCAAAAGCTGGAGAAACTTATTACTATCTTTAGCATCTTCAAGAAGCCTAACATGAAGCCTAGTTAAATCACCTATCCTCTTCCTTAGGTTAGATTGTTGGGGATATGGAATTTTTGAAAGGTCTCCTTCTTTAAAAATAATGAAGAGCAGTGTGTTGTATTCCACGCTTTTTTTGTACGTTGTTCCAGCCAGCTGTGGTACCTGCTTCTCTAGGTCCATTAACAGCCGCATTACCTTTAGGTCTGTCTCGGTTATCTCGCCGCGGCGTATTTTATCTTCACACTTCGGGCAGAAGATACCTGACCTTAAGTCGAATGAGCAGACTGGGAACTCCACGCCGTGCACCCTTCAAGGCGCCTCAGGCCCCCTCAGTGAAAGTCAGCGCGAAACAGTAATCTCTATGGTGCTAACATTTAGCGTCTGCCCTGTCTGGCTCTGTACCTGCTCTGTGCCTATCTTTATGTCCTTCACCTTAAGGTCTTTGAAGAACCTGTTTTGCAGTATTTGGACAACGTCTACGGCCCTGCTTATTGCCCTGCCTCTGGCCTTGATTATAACCTCGTTTGACCCCGACTGGATTGTCGTCAGACAGGCTAGAACATAGTTCATTATCGGTTTCTTGCCCACTAATACTGTTGTAGCTAATTGCCGACTCTCCATACACCATCACCGTCTTACCAATAGGGGCGCAACCCACCTATTAAACTCCTGAATAAATAGGTTACGCATAGTCGGGAAGTAACACCTTTAACCAAGAGCTATACGCAGTAGGCAAGGGGTGTTTGGAAATTGCCGATAAGGGACGCCGCCCTCCTCCAAATAGCGCAGAGAAGAAGGTTGCTGGTCAAGATTTGCAGAGAATGTGGTGCTAGAAACGCTCCTACGGCCGAGAAATGCAGAAAATGCAGGAGCTACAACCTCAGATGGAAGAGACGCGAGATTAAGCGCTGACGACCAAAACCACAGAGTCTTTTTATCAGAGATTAACTATAACGGGGAGAAGGGATAGGGGCCGTGGTCTAGCGGCTATGACGCCGCCCTTACACGGCGGAGAGCAACCAATGCCCGTAAGCCGTGGGTTCGAATCCCACCGGCCCCACCATGTAATCTTCACAATGACCTGCTATGTAAGGAAACGGCTTCTAATCTTAGAACTCATGTAGTCTAAAGAGATTACTATGGCGAGTATCACTAGAAGAGTAGTTAGTAATCCATCATATTTAAGAGATTGAATTAAAGCCATTATAAGAAATCCTACACCACCTGCACCTACCAGACCAACTATACTAGATGCTCTAACATTATACTCGAATATGAATAAAAGCTGACTTATAATATAGTTGGCTGACTCAGGAATAACGGCATAACGGAGTATTTGTAACCGTGTCGCACCTACACCCCTAACTGCGTCTATAACCTCGCTACTCACCGAGTCAAACGCCTCATAAAAGAGTTTGCCTAGGTAGCCTACAGTGTACATGCTTAAAGCTAAGACACCAGCTACAGGTCCGAAGCCGATAACAATTACAAACAATAAAGCCCATAATATGGCGGGTATGGTTCTGATTAACGCTAGTAGTGTGCGAAAAACAACTCTAACGGGATTAGAGAATATGAGGCGGGTACTAAACATAGCCAAGATTATTGAAAGAGTTCCCCCTATTATTGTTCCTGCAAACGCCATGAGAATTGTTTCAAAGACGGCATATAGAACTTCAGGTATTATATTGATGTCTGGAGGAAACATTTCCGATAATAAGATGACTACGTTTTGTATTTTTAACAGTCCATCTGGTCTGAAGAATCCCAGATACCAGAGAGTAGCTAAGAAAGCAGACACTAAGACTATTAGCCAGAGTTGATGCGTTTTAGTTCTCATATCATAGCTCTTAGTAGATCATCCTTATTTATCATTTCTTGCATAGCTCTATAGACTATTGTCCCATCTTTCATCACTAATACCTCATCTGCATAATCAGATACCAACTGGATATCATGGGTAGTTATGACTATGCCTATTTTCCTTTGTTCTGCTAGCTTCTTAAAATCGTCAAGTATTTCCAATGATGTTACTGGGTCAAGTTGGCTTATGAACTCGTCTGCTAATATTACTTCTGGGTCTTGCATTAGGGCTCTTGCTATGGCTACTCTTTGTCTTTGACCTCCGCTTATCCTAGATACTTTATCATAACGTAAATCGTATATATTAAGCATCTTTAGGATTTCTTCGGCTTTTCTTATCTCATGTTCGGGGAATCGTCCAAGAAGTGAGTGCAGTAGAGAGATGCGGGAGAGAGCGCCTATAATCACATTCTCTAGAACTGTGAGATTCATGACCACACCAAACCCCTGGGGTATATAGCCGATAGTTCTGTATACCTCACGTTTTGCTTGTCCATTCATAAATTTGCCTTTGTATTTTATTTCGCCCTTAACAGGGACTAGTATGCCCTTAAGTAATTTTAGAAGCGTGGTCTTTCCTACCCCGCTTCTACCGAATATCATGTAAATCTGTCCTTCGCGTATGGTTATAGAAATGTCGCGAATAATGTATTTAGAACCGTTATAGGAAAACCATAGGTTATTAGCCTCTAAGAGGATAGTCAACCAAACGACAACCCCGTAAGCTCTATGAACTTCTTAAGTGAAGCTAGATGTTCTTCGGATGACGATTCTTTGAAACCTACGAAGATCGCCGAGACTAGTTTCTTCATCAAGTCTCTATAATCTTCTTGTCCAAGTTCTAGGAAGGCTGCTTTTATTCGTGTCTTCAAGTCTTCTGGGAGGTCGTTGACTGCAACTACTACATGCGATGGAAGAGGACCCTGCTTCTCTATTACCCTGCTTCCACTGATTGCCTCTTTATACAGGTCGTATGCAACATCCCCTGCTATAACTGCAACATCTACCTGACCTGCTTTAAGCGCGGCCCAACATTGCCCATAGCCCCCTCCGAAGATTACTTCGCTGAAGAAGTCTTTTGGGTCTGCCTGCTGGTCTTCCTTTACTTCAAGTAGCCCGAGTTCTACCATCCTTGCTACTGGAGCTAGGTAGCCTGATGATGAGAGAGGACTTGGAAAGCATGCTTTCTTATTCCGTAGGTCTTGTAGGCTTTTATAGGGGCTATCTGGGAGAACTATCCAGTAAGAGAAGTAGTATGTTGATTCTACTATCTTATCATCTATTGCGACGGTTCGGACTTCGGCCAGTATGACCTCTGAATCTGCTGTGCGTGTTGCTATGTAGGCTGGCCACGAGCCCATAAGAGCTACATGAGCATTTCTGAAGCGAAGAGCCTCTATAACAGCCGCGTAATTAGTTGGTACGTAAATTTCAACAGGCATACCCAGCCTTTTCTCAAGGAATACCCGTAGCTCCTCAGCTCTAGACCTTATATCTATCGGATTCTGTGTGGGCTGAACAGCTACTATAAGCTTCTCCTCCCCTTGAGATTGTAAAATGAAAAACGTAGCAAAAACTGCTGCGAAAATGACTGCTGCAATCAATGAAAGCGCAATGCGTTTATTCATTGTTTTAGTCATTCTTAATGCACCTCGAATTATAACGGTGTTATAGGTCTATTTAACTTTCACTCTGTGAAATAGTTATTTCACAGAGTTAATCACAAGTTATTTAATTGCTGTGAAATATAAGCAATATTCACATCGTTAAATAGTTAATCGCAGCGTGAAATTGAGGATGAACCTGAGGGCGGAGAAGATAATCCCAGGGGTTAGGGCTGTGCTTGCCCGTCTCTTGGTTGAGAAGTATGGACTGAAGAAGGTTGAGGTTGCTAGAGCTCTTGGCTTGAGTCCGCAGGCTGTTACCCAGTATCTCACTGGTGCGCGTGCTGGGGATGTGGCGGAGATGCTAAAGCATCAGCAAGTATTGACATTGATAGAAGATTTAGCGGCCAAGATAGCGGCAAGAGGAGGCCAGCTTATGCAAGCTGAGATAATAGACCTGGCTTTTGAGATAGCTTCAATAATCCAGTCAAAGCCTGAAGAAGAAAAAAAGGAGGCAATTCCGACTGATGTTAAAGAGAAGTTGTTGAAGACGCTGCGGGCTAGGCTTCAGGCTGAGCAGGAGGCTGCTGAGCTGTTTATGGGTGTTGCGGCGAAGATGCGTAATGATTTGAGCAGGCTTCTATTCAGGCAGATAGCTAGTGACAGCATAAGGCATGCAGACATAGTTATGGCCACCATATCCGCTATAGAGCGGGGTGAAGATGCTCCAGTAGATTTCCCAGAGGAGAAGGAGCTTAAGAAACTGCTGGAGAATGAAGAAACGGCTCACGTCCATAGCCTTGAAGATGTTAGGCATCTAATACAGAACGATGTTATAGGACTGCTCATAGACTCTATTGAGGCTGACGAGGAGAAGCACGCGAAGATACTGGCTAAGCTGATTAGCATTAAACAGCAGAAAAGGCAATAACTCTACTCTGGAATCTTTAGGCCAAGCCTCTGCCGCAGCCTAACTATCTTCTCCCTATGCTCGCGTATGAGCGACTCCATATTTTTAGGCGTCTCGTAGCCGTGTTTCTCGCGTATAGAAATCTTGAATAAAGCCCATCTACGGGCTAGCTCGTTGAGCTCTTCCGAAGTTAGCTCTTCCCGAAGAATCTCCCTAGCTATGCTGTCAAACTCGTCCCTGTCATCTTGCATGTCCTGCCCCTTTTTATGTCTAGACTCAGATTTAAATACGCGGTAAAAGCAGATTCGCAAGGTGCCTAAACATGGCATCACATGACGCGCTTATAATCTACCTAGTTCTAGTAGTTATACTCCCCATACTGTTCTGGGGGATGAACAAGCTTCTGGGCCCGCGTAGGCCCCAGAGAAAGAAGAGTATAGCCTTTGAGTGTGGGCAGGAGCCTATGAGGTGGAGGCCATCACCCTTCCCATTTGAATATTTCCCATACGCCATAATCTACGTGGCTTACGCGGTTTTGGCTATTGTTGCGTTCCTCACATCGGTAACGCTAATAGACAGGCCAGACGCGGCTCTTCGTGTGATATTGATACTCGCTATTATAAGCGCCTCCTCAATCTACCTGGCGCTAAACCTTAGAGACCTGGGACAGAGGTTGTAGTAATATGCCCCTGGCAGCTCAAATCTTACCTCCACCAATTGAGCAGCTCATAAACTTCATCACAAGCGACGCGTTTGTTAAAGCGGTGATATTCCCAGGCGCTATATTTGTATCAGTCTTTGGGCTTTTTACCGTCTGGTATGAGAGAAAACTACTGGCGCGTGTAATGTTGCGTATAGGTCCTCTGCATGTAGGCAAATATGCTGGTCTTATGCAAGTTGTCGCGGATACTGTAAAGTTCCTCTCCAAAGAGTATATCATTCCTGAAACTGCTAGAAAGCGTTTATTCATATTAATGCCGATGCTCGGTGTGGTTGTTAATGCGCTACTCTTCGCTTTTCTCCCCTTCGGTCCCATGTGGCTCATATTTCCGTCAGACATAAGCATACTCCTCTTCTTCATTTTTGTGGCCATCTCGCCCATACCTCTCATATTGGCTGGATGGGCGTCTGGAAACAAATACAGCCTGATAGGAATCATTAGATTCGCCTTTCAGATATTCGCATACGAAATACCCTTGTTCCTAGCTCTTACTGGAGTAATCGTGATGGCCCGCTCATTTGACATTGTTAAGATAGTTGAAGCTCAAGCATCTATGCCGTTCATCATACCGCAGATAATCGGGTTCTTGGCTTTCTTCATAACCTTGGTGAGCGAGGTGGAGCGGATACCCTTTGATATGCCTACTGCTGAGCAAGAGCTTGTAGAGGGCTGGATGGTGGAATTCTCCTCGTATGGATTCCTGATGCTCCAGTTGGCAACCTACCTAAAGCTAGACGCGCTAGTGGTACTAACAACGCTCCTATACCTAGGGGGATGGTATGGGCCAGCCATACCTGGAATACCCGACTTCATACTAGCACCCTTCTGGGTTCTCCTAAAATCCCTAGTCATACTAACCGCTGTACTTCTCCTGAGAGGAACATATCCACGGATAACTATTAAGAAAATACTAGACCTAGGTTGGCGTGTCCTCATACCCATGACATTACTAAACCTGCTTATAGTCAGCATTATTATGACTATTCCACAGTTCTTTTAACGGCCTGTTATCCTCTCCGCTGCTATCTTTAGAATAACCCTAATCTCCCCACCCTTCCACGGATATTTCTCCTTCCCTAGATACTTCTTAGCAAGCGAGTCTATATGCTCGTCAGCACCGTCTGTGGTCTGCTCAACCACGCGGCCGCGTATCTGATACGCTTTATACGGATTACTCCAGTCCACTATCGCTATAGCAACACGCGGGTCTCTACTAACGTTGCGCTGCTTCACCCTCCCCACAGCGGTATTCACACGTATTATGTTGTCTTCTCTATCAATCCACACAGGCGTAACTTGAGGAGAGCCATCAGACATTACTGTTGCCAGAAAAGCAAAATTCTTACCATCTATTATCTTCTTTAATTCTTCAGGTAGTTCCAATACCATGCAATATATTCAATGAAGGTTGGAAATATTGTTTTCGGATTCTATCCTTTTCTCATCCTCTTCAGCTTGAATTCTAGGCCAGTTACTATAAGGTTGGCGCGGGTTATAGTATATACTACCTGGTTTGATATGTGGGCATGTAACGCGCTATCCATGTTATCACCATTATCGCGCCATTTGTTATATATTGATACCATGTTATTGTTCAAATCATCGTAGCCAGACATCATTTTCAAAAATTCCTGATTATTTTTGAGCTGCTCATTTACTTGATAAGCTTTTTCTATGTAGGAGTAGTCTTCCTCGTCAAGAAACTTTCTTAAGTAATAGATGAGTTCCTTAATCTTTGTACGGCATTCAAGCATTGTCACACGCTGCGAAGCAGTTACCTCGTGTGAAGTGCTCATTCTACCCACCCCGTAGTATTAGTTGTAGTCTTTCAAACCAGCCTAGCTCAGCAGGTGGCTGCGTTCTTGGGGGACTAGCAAGCTTTTTCGGGTCATAGTAGAGGGAGATACGGTCTGTTGCTGACAGCTCATATTCGGGAGACATTTCCAAGGCGTAGAATGGGCATGCATCAACGCAGAAGCCACAGAATACGCATCTACCATAATCTACGGATGGGAAGTACGACTTCTTATTCTGGGGCTTGCCCTCGTCTATCTTTACTACACCCAGTCTTATCTTTAAGTCATCACGGGAAATCTCGTGGTATTCGTCTTCTTTATCGGCTCCCTCAACCGTGATGGGCTTAACGCTCCAGCCATTCTCAGAACACCAGCGCAGGAACTCGGAGAAATGCTTCTCTATCACCGCTTCGGAGCGATAGTCGTATATGGGGTCTAGGTTCAGCTTCCACTCATAGCCTCCATCCTTCTGCTGTACGCTGCGTATATCAGACCAGGCTACTGGAATAACTGGATGAGACACCGAGAGGTTAGGCTCACTACGTTGCTTAGGCGATAAGCTATCTACTAAAGCCTCCATAAGCTCTACAACGGTCTTCTCCCCCTTCTTGAGAGCGTCATAGAAAGCCTTATCAAAATGCAGGAAAACATTAAACCCGTACACCATAGTTATTGCCTCTGAAATATTCTGGCACGCTATATCACAAAGACTACAGCCCGTGCATTTATTTAGATGTAGGACATGCCTTCCTTTAAAGCCAGGATAGGCGATGCCCGCTTTTGGGTCGTATCTAAAGTTCTCTCCTGTAACGTTCTCTATCCTTTCATAAGGGTACTTGACAGTCACAGGTGTCATGAATATATGCTTTACAGCCACCACAAACGGCTTAATCACACGCGAGACCTGGCTGAGCGACACGCCCTAAACACCTACGAGGCTGTCAGACTTTGGTTTTCCCTCCCTAAATAGATAGCCTAGCTAGTCGGAGTTTTTGCTCTCTGAGCTCATCTTGGCGTGGGCTATTATGCTTATCTGGCCAGCAACCTGGCGGCACAGAGCTCTAAACGCATCAGCTGACGGCGAGTCCGGCTTAGCTATAACAATAGGAGTTCCAAGGTCGTGATGCTCCCGTATATCTGGATTGAGCGGAAGCTCGCCTAGGAAGGGGACACCCATGCTCTTAGCCGCTGCTTTAGCGCCGCCGCTTCCAAAGATGCTAGTACGCTTATGGCAGTGTGGGCACTCAAAGTAGCTCATGTTCTCAACAACTCCTATGATTGGAATACCAAGCTTGGAGAACATCCGTAAAGCCTTTGAGGCTATAGCAACAGCCGCCTCCTGTGGTGTTGTCACTATTATGACGCCTGTCAGGGGTATGGTCTGGGCCAGCGTTAGGGGAGCGTCACCAGTACCAGGCGGCAGGTCTACGATTAGGTAGTCAAGCTCCCCCCATTCTGCGTCAGTCAGTAACTGCTTAACAGCCCCAGCCACCAGCGGGCCGCGCCATATAACTGGAGAATCATCCTGGACAAAAAGGCCGAGAGACATCACCTTAACGTCAAGGAATGTGGTTGCTGGTATGACCTTCCCAGCCAGTGACCTGCTAGGTAGGTTTGTAATCTTGATTATCTTGGGAATCGTTGGGCCGTATATGTCGGCGTCAAGCAAGCCCACTTTTGCCCCAGTCTCGGCCAGCGCGAGAGCCAGGTTCACCGCCACAGTAGATTTGCCTACACCTCCCTTACCGCTTGCTATTGCTACGACGTTCTTGATGTTGGTGAATAGGTCTTCGGGAGATGTAGGCCGAGCAGACCATACGCGCGCTGTAACCTTCATATCAACGTCGCGCACACCTGGTATGCTGGCAACCGCTTGCCGTGCCTCGCGTTCAATCTGGGCATTAAACGGGCATGCTGGAGTTGTAAGTTCTAGAGTAAAGCTAACCCTCTCGCCTTCAACTTTCACATCCTTAATCATGCCAAGAGATACAATATCACGGCCAAGCTCAGGGTCTACAACCCTCCTTAACGATTGTATAACATCTTTTTCGCTAGGCAAATTTTATCCCACTAACGATTTTTATGCGGGATTAGTATTTTAGCGTTATCGGCCTAAAAGATGATGGATAACTAGGCCCTCAAGCCTAGTTCTGTTGGCTTCTGGTAGGTTCCGAATACTTGTCTCAGTATATCGGAAATCTCTCCTAGCGTAGCTCTTGCCTTGACGCACTCTAGTATGGGTGGTATTAGATTATCCTCGCCTTCTGCGCTCTCCCTAAGCCGCGTTAAAGCCTTCTTAACTTCACCCAAGTCGCGCGCATTTCTAAACTGCTTCAAGCGTTCCACTTGTATCCTCTCAAGCTCAGGGTCTACTTTCATCAAGTCAATACGCGGAATCTCACCACTCTTAAACATATTAACGCCTATGATTATCCTCTCGCCTTCCTCAACCTCACGTTGGAACAAGTATGCGGAATCGCGGATTTCGTTAATCATTCTCGTTATTGCCTGTTCCAGTGGAAGCTTTCGCAACTCCTCCAGAAGCTTCCAAGCTCTATCCTCAACCTCATCCGTTAATGTCTCCACATAATATGAGCCAGCGAGGGGGTCTATTGTTGCTGGTATATTAGTCTCATATGCTATTATCTGCTGTGTTCTCAGAGCGAGCTTGGCTGACAGTTCTGTGGGTATGGCTAGTGCCTCATCATACGCGTTTGTGTGAAGAGACTGTGTTCCTCCAAGTATTGCGGAGAGAGCTTGGAGCGTTACGCGTGTGATGTTGTTCATAGGCTCTATTGCTGTGAGAGAAGCTCCAGATGTCTGGGTGTGGAATTTGAGCATCATGGACTCGCGTTTTTTCGCACCATACCACTCGCGCATTATCGTTGCCCAAATTCTGCGCGCTGCTCTAAACTTAGCTATCTCCTCAAAAAAGTCCATACCCGCTACGAAGAAGAAAGAGAGCGTCGGCGCAAACTCGTCAATATCTAACCCCCGCTCAAGGGCTCGCTCAACATATACACATGCATTATAGAATGTGAATGCGAGTTCCTGAACCGCTGTTGCGCCTGCTTCGCGCATGTGGTAGCCGCTTATACTTATGGGATGAAACTTCGGGACATTTCTGGAGGTATATTCTATTATATCTACAGCCAGGCGTAGCGATGGTTCTGGCGGGTAGATAAAGGTATTGCGTGCTATGAATTCCTTTAGTATATCATTCTGGACGGTTCCCCTTAGTTGCTCTGGTTTTATCCCGTGTCTAGCAGCCTCTGCTATGTAGAAGGAGAGTAGTATTGCTGCTGTTGAGTTTATGGTCATGGATGTGCTTACCTTATCTAGTGGTATTCCATCCATTAGGCGTGACATGTCATCTATTGTTGATATTGCGACACCAACTTTGCCCACCTCACCAGCGGCGCGTGGGTGGTCTGAGTCATACCCCATCTGGGTGGGCAGGTCAAATGCTACGCTAAGCCCTGTCTGGCCTTGCGCTAAGAGAAACCTGAATCTCTTGTTTGTTTCTTCCGCGCTTCCGAAGCCTGAGTATTGACGCATGGTCCAGAGCCGCTGCCTATACATGAGGGGATATATCCCGCGTGTGAATGGATACTCGCCAGGAAGACCTAGTTTTGCTTTTAGGTTTCGGTCTTTAATATCCTCCTCAGTGTAGAGAGGCTTTATATCAATACCTGACTCGGTTTTCCAGCTTTTCTTGCTCTGCATAGGTACCACGCTCTAGAGCAACTATAATCCTAATAGTCTTAAACCTTTAACCCATGTCTTAAGCGCTGGGCAATCTCATGAGCTGCTGCTTCAATAGTTATCTCACGCTCCAATATCATATCAACGTATTTCCTCATCTCTTTATTGGAGTCTATTAATTCGGTTATCTGTGGTGTTAGGTGTTTTATGACCGCAAAAGCCAGCGCATCCTCTATACGTTTTCTTCTTCTCTGGCTTGTTGAATCTTGTTTCTCCTGTAACTCTAGTAACTTCTCAGCAAGCTCTCTCACACCCTCGCCTGTTAGCGCTGATGTCTTGAGTATCTTGATATTGTTGGGTAGTGTGTTTCTGAGTATGTTTATGGTCGTTTCTGCTCCAGGTATGTCGGATTTATTCACCACCACTATGTCTGCAATCTCCAGTATGCCTGCTTTAAGGCTCTGAATCTCGTCCCCAGTTTGAGGCATCACGACAAGCATAACGACATCAGCTATTCGCGCAACCTCCACATCACTCTGACCAGCGCCCACAGTTTCTATCATTATGACATCCTTCCCAGAAGCTTCAAGAAGTTTCGCAGCGCCCTCGGCGGCTTCTGAAAGTCCTCCAAGCCCGCCTCTACTAGCCATACTTCTTATGAATATCTTATCAACCAGCGCTGCGTCAATCATTCTAAGCCTATCGCCCAGAACAGCTCCGCCTGTGAAAGGGCTTGTAGGGTCTATCGCAAGTATCCCCACATCAAGCCCCCGCTCAGCAAAATCTAGGGCAAGCCGCCCTAGTAGTGTGCTCTTTCCCGCCCCAGGGGCTCCTGTAACACCTATGATGAGCGCTTTTCTATCCCGCTTCGGTAGCTGAGCTAGAACAGCCCTAGCAGCGCTACTGTCGGATTCAATCAACGTTATTGCCCGCGCTATCGCCCGTCTATCACCTGAGACAACGCCTCTAACATACTCATCTATATTCAAGGACTCTCCAACCCCTCTTATAGGGCTGGTTATTGATTAGGGTTTTGAGGCTCCAGCTCTATGAGAAGCTGTCCCTTAACAACGCTCTGGCCTGTTTTGATATGTATCTTCTTCACAATACCCTTGTGGGGAGCGCCTATCATTATTTCGGTCTTCATAGATTCTAACACCGCTAGTGGCTGGCCCGCGTCTATAACAGAGCCCTCATCCACCATTAATTTGATAACCTTACCTGGAACAGGGCATGTGATTACGCCGTGCTGAGCTTGCTCTACCGCGGCTCGCCGTGTTGCTGAGTATGGTCGTGAAAGCTCGGCCCTATAAGCTATTCCACCAAGCCAAAGAGTAATTAAATCACCGCCAGAACGCTCAACCGCGAACGAAAAGCTCCTACCATCACTAGTTTTAAGAACAATCTCATCCTCATTCTTACTGACCAACGCTACTTCAACCTTCTCATCATTAATGTTGATGACCATCCTGCCCTCAGACTCCTCTACCACAACAGTAACCCTACGGCCGTCCAGCGTGAGGTTGATTCTCCTAGATGAGGTCATAATATCTAGCACCAACTATACGTCTCCGTTCTCTAGTTTGTTCCTGGCGTGTTGGGCGTTGCATATTATTACGGAAATATGCTATCGCGGCGGCTACCGCATAGAGCTGGACTGAATTCTTCTCCTCTTCAATCTGCTTCTTAACTTTCTCCAAGATTTTCCGCCGCTCTATGAAGTCTGTATCAAGATTGCCTGATATGAAGTCTCTGTCCTCTAAAACAGCCTTGTGGAGAGGTGCTGTTGTGGCTATTCCCTCTATGCGCATCTCATTAAGCGCGCGCAAGCATCTTCTACGCGCCTCCTCAAAAGAAACGCCCCAGCAGACTAGCTTAGCTATTAGAGAGTCGTAAAAAGCGGAGAGCTCCATCCCTTCGTATAATGCTGTATCAACCCGCACTCCAGGGCCGTTGGGTATGTGTAGCCGTATAACACGGCCTGTTGAGGGAGCAAAATCACTAAGGGGGTCTTCCGCGTTAATCCTACATTCTATAGCTGCGCCTATAGGGCGTATTTCATCTTGGGAGAAGGGAAGCGCCTCACCACCTGCTAGGAGTATCTGCTGCTTCACTATATCAATCCCTGTGCGCATCTCCGTTACTGGATGCTCTACCTGCAGTCTAGCATTAACCTCAATAAAGTAGAGCCTCCTCTCTCTATCTAGGAGAAACTCTATAGTCCCCGCGTTCATGTAGTTTATCGCGCGTGCTGCTGCAACAGCGACCTCACCCATCGTAGCCCTTAGTTCTTCATCCAACGCTGGCGAGGGGGAGATTTCAACAAGCTTCTGAAAACGGCGCTGTATGCTGCATTCTCTTTCATGTAGATGCACCACATTCCCACTTCTGTCGGCTAGTATCTGGAACTCTATATGCCTGGCAGGCTTTATTATCTTCTCAACATACAGCGCTGTACGCCCAAAGGCTGTACCAGCCTCCGCTGCTGCTATGCTATACGCCTGCCTAAGCTCCTCTGGGTTATTTACTACGCGTATCCCCCTCCCACCGCCGCCGTAAACTGCTTTAAGCATGACTGGATACCCAACCTTATCGGCAAAGCTTAACGCCTCCTCAAGCTCAACAGGCCTATCAACCCCTGGAACCGTCGGGACACCAGCACTAGAAACGACTCTCCTACACTCAACCTTGTTCCCAGCAAGCTCAAGAGTGCGGCTGCTGGGGCCTATGAAGATAATCCCCTCCTCCTCACAGCGCTTAGCGAATAGTGGATTCTCAGATAAGAAACCATACCCAGGATGCACTGCGTCAACGCCACTTAAACGCGCTATCTTGATAATCTTTTCAATATTCAGATAACTCTCGGATGGCTCGGAACCGCCCAAAGCGTAGGAGCTGTCAGATAGCCTGACTGGAAGGCTGCCAGCATCAACGTCGGAATATACTGTTACTGGCTTTACACCAAGCTCTCGGCATGCGCGGATTATCCTAAGAGCTATCTCGCCTCTATTCGCTATAAGCACTTTCCTAATCTCGCGCATCTATCGCCCTAGCACAATAAAAGGGCTGTATATTTAGCTGACTTCCAGCTGGTTCCGCAGCTTCATGAGGAGATAGCGCCGATAAATCCTAGGTCCTATAGCAGCGTTCAGGATAGCCAGGGCTTGTATAGTTCCGTGCGTGAGTGCGAAGACTAATAGAGACTGTTTAAGTATTACGAGGGTTATTATCCCAGTTACAAATATGAACGCGTGGACGAGTATTGCTAGAACTACCGCGTTGGTCTGGTAGCGTTTAACCGCGTCTTCAATCTGGCTGAGCGTCATAGCCGAACACATTTAGGTGATTATGATAGTTTTTGATAAGTTTTTCGCGGCTACCTCTTCTGTTCAACCACAACACCCTGGCCACGTGATATGAGCGTATGCACAAGATAACCCACCGCGGCGAAGTCCATCAAAGGCGCGGCAACCAACATTATTATCCCAGCATCATGGTGCTGGCTGAGTGGATACAGCTTATACACGTAGTCGCTTACCTGAGACAGGTAGAGACCAGCCCATAGCATAACTTTCCCAAAAGCTATAGCTATAACAGCCCTACGCGGCGGCGATAGCTGCTTAACGCTCAGATAGACGAGCCCACCCAAAACCATAAAGCTAATATGCATAATCTCGTGCAACAGGCTGTCAAGCGTGCCATTAACCAAGACATCGGGAATATGCCAGTATCCCAGTATTGCAGCAGCTCCAGTCAGCCCTGGAACGCCAGACCAATTCAGCTTTTTATTAAGAACGAGAAAACGCGTATAAAACGCTCTCAGCATGCTAACGCGCGGCGAGTGTCGGGAGGAAGTTAAAATAAGTTGGATAATATCCTCGGATAGTGAGAGGATTAGAAAGCCTGAAGAAGCGAAGAGAAAATGCTCTACCATCATGTGAAATATGAAGTTTGTTATCTCCAGCTCGTCTATTCCTGGGAATGTGTATAGGAATGTAAAGACAGCAGCGATGTATGTTGATTTATAAAAAATGTGAGATAGTTTCTTTGCGTGTTGCCGTTGAGCTGCTCTAGCCATGGCGCTGTGCTTCGGCCTCATTCATGGCCTCGCCCATAAAGTCGGGCATGCCATTCTTAGCCGCGTCCCACGGGTCTGGGCTTGCTGCTGGCCCCTTCTTCCAGCTAATCAGCAGGTTTAGCAGGAAGATTATAGTTCCAACACCTATCAATATCGCTCCAAACGTGGCTAGAGCGTGAAGCCCCTGGAACTCTGGCAGATACTCGTAGTAGCGTCTCGGCATGCCCAGGAGCCCTAGCGCTAGCATGGGTATGTACAGCAAGTACTGCCCTACGTTGGCACTTATGAAATGAACCTTACCCAAGGTCTCGCTGTACATCCTCTTGGTGAAGTGTGGGAAGTAGTAGTAGGTCGCGGCGAAGGCGGCTTGGCTTATCGCTCCGAAGAGAATAAGGTGGAAGTGGCCAACAACAAAGTACGTGTCCTGTAGATGGAAGTCAACAGGTATCCCAGCGTGGAATACGCCTGTTATTCCACCTACTATGAATGTGCCTATGAAGCTCAGCGTGAAGAGCGTGGGAGTGTTAAACCTTATCTTACCGCCATACAGAGTAGCCTCCCAGTTAATCACCTTTATTCCAGAGGGTATAGCTACAGCCATAGTCATCAACATGAATGGGGCTAGCGCCTTTATTGACATGCCAGTCGTGAACATGTGGTGCGCCCATACGCCGAAGCCGAGTACTCCTATGAGGACTGTTGAGTACGCTATTGCCTTGTAGCCGTATATTGGCCGTTTCACAAGCCTTGGTAATATCTCGGAGATTATTCCCATGGCTGGGAGTACTAGTATGTAAACCTCTGGATGCCCAAAGAACCAGAATAGGTGCTGCCAGAGTATGGGGTCTCCCCCGCCTTCGGGTATGTAGAACTGGGTGCCGAAGTTTCTGTCTAGTAGGAGTAGTGTGAGGCCGAATGCGAGTACTGGGACAGCCAGGATTATGATGAATGCTGTAACCGCTATAGACCAGACGAAAAGGGGCATGTTGCTGAAGTTTATTCCAGGCCTACGTAGCCGCCATATTGTTACTATGAAGTTTAGGGAGCCGATTATAGAGGACGTCCCTACTATATGTAAGCTCAATATCCACATATCCACGCCTATGTCTGGCTGGATTACGGTTAGTGGAGCGTAGCCTGTCCAGCTTATATTGGGCCAGCCTATGAGAAGCAGGGCGGCTGCCACTGGCAGAAGCCAGAAGCTCAGGGCATTTAGCTTCGGGTAGTATAGGTCTGGCGCGCCTATCATCTTGGGGACCATGTAGTTGGCAAACCCGAAGAACACTGGAGTTGCCCAGAAGAATATCATTAACGTACCATGAACGGTGAAGAGACTGTTATAGAAGTTTGCGTCAACTACGTTTCCTTCAGGTGTCGCGAGTTCCCAGCGCATCCAGAGGGCGAAGAGGCCGCCTACTATGAGGAAGATATAGGAGAACGCAAAGTATAGCATTCCTATCTCCGTATGGTGTGTGGTCGTGAGTATTCTCCTCAGGCTCTTATACCAAGGTGTGTGCCGCCTTTCAACATGGGTTTGAGCTGTGGTCAATTACATAATCACCTCATCAATCATTATTCTACTATTAGCTTGGCAAGCATGTTGGAATGACCTGAGCCGCAGAACTCGGCGCACTGGATAACGTACTCGCCAGGCTTCATCGGTGTGAAAGTCAAGACATTAACCTGTCCAGGGACTACATCTTTCTTTAAGCCAAAATCTCTGATGTAGAGGCTGTGTATGACATCTTCGCTTATCAATTCTAGCTTAACTGTTTGTCCTGCTTTGACGCGTAGCTCGGCTGAGCGTGTTCCATCGGGGTATATGAATTCCCAGGCGAATTGCCTAGCCCTTACTTCAATAGTTATATCAGCCTCTTGTGCCTGTGCTTCAAATTGGCTGACCGTGAACCATGATGCTATTCCTATATAGGCGAATAGTATCGCTGCTCCTATTATTGTCCCCCACTCCACGTATCTAACTCTCGTCATCTTCATCAACCCCTTTCTCGGAACTTTATGCTCATCCAGATTAGCGAGCCTAGGAATATCGCCCCCACGGCCGAGCCTGAGACGTAGATGAACTGGTAGAGCTGGTTTATCCGCACCGTTTCAGGGGAAACTGGTTCAAAGAGCTGTCCGAAGTTGCCCAGCGCTAGTAAAGCGGCGAAAAGGGCTATGATTATCCCGGCCCAGGCAGCGTAATCTCCTGCCGAGAGTTTTTCCATATATTTCCACCTAACCTGTTAGGTGAAAATGGTCATTCTCACTATTTAGAGTTTATTATTACTTGCAAAACGTTATTTCAGCCGTATTAGATAGAGCGCTGTCCCCAGATAGAAGCCGAAAACCAACAGCGCTACGCCCATGTGTGTAGTTACCAAGAGGGGGTGGAGTAGGCTGAAGATTACCTGGGCTCCTACGAAGAAGACCTGCACGGTTATCGCTACTAGGCCAGCTAGCGCCATTCTCCTAGCAGGCTTGAGCTCCTCCTCGCCCCTCTTACTGAGCACCAATGAGGTGGTAACGGCTAGGATGAAGCTCAGCATAGCAACTCCGCGATGGAGGAACTCTACCAAAATCCCGAAGCTAGTTATCTCAGGGCAGAGAGGCCAGTCTGGACAAGCCAAACCAGCCCCAATCTTACTCACATAAGTGCCTATGAGCATGGTAGAGTATATCACGATTACAGTAGTGAATGAGAGGAGCTTCACATGCTTAGGCACCATGTAATACCATCCTCCATTTCTTATTAGAAATGGGCTGATATCTTCGCCTAATAGATTTTATTATCAATTGAAGACTCAGCTAAAGCTTGGCTCCACCTCTCTGGTGAAGATTTTCATGTCTTCTATGATTTTGTCGGTTTGTTTATCGCCGAAGTTGAGAACGAAATAAGTAGCTCCAGCCTCCGCGTAAGGTGTGAGCTGCTCTATCACTTGTTGAGGCCTGCCACTCAACATGACCCGCCTCATACCAGTTGGAGCAACAGTCTCGCGAGGAGATTTTCCTGAAAGGTCTACCGAGAACCGTCCAGAAACCACAAACCCCTCGCGGTTTGATGATTGTACTAGCCTAATCCTGTCATGGAACTCGTCAAGCGGTATCCCTGAGAAGTGCCACCCATCAGCTAGGCTTAACGCGCGCCTAACCGCTGCCCGCGAGTGGCCTCCGAGCCATATTGGTGGGCCATCAGGCTGTATTGGCCTTGGGTCAAATACAGCGCTCTCTATTTTGTGGTATTTTCCTACGAATGTGGGGCTGCGGCTTGACCATAGTGTTTTGAGCAGTTTAAGCTGTTCGCTGAACAGCTCCCCTCTACCTTTAAATGGGGCTCCTAGGTTTCTAAACTCCTCCTCAGCCCATCCTACTGCAAAGCCAGCTATGAGGCGGCCGCCGCTAAGGTTATCAAGCGTCGCCAGCTCCTTCGCAGTTATCACAGCGTTGCGCATGGGTAGTACTATTATTGAGGTTCCAAGCTTTACCCGCTGGGTTATTGCAGCGACGTATGAGAGTGTAATGAGAGGTTCGTAGATTCTGCCGTAGGGGTAGCTTAGGTTGCGGGGCATTAGTATGTGGTCGGTAACCCATATTGAGTCGTAGCCTAGCTCCTCGGCTGCCTTTGCTATTTTCGTGATGCTCTCCCTGCTGGAGTTTTTACCGAAGTTGGGTAGGCATACACCGAACTTAACCCTCAAGGCTCAATACCCACCAACGCTACTCAACCTTTGCCAGACGATACCTTTTCGGCCAGTCTCAGAACCTTCCTAGCAACGTCAATAGCGTCGCTTCCTATAACCAGCATCATAGGCTCCTTCCCAATATCCCCGTCGTGATAAATCACATCAGGCACGCCGCCATATGCCTTGATAGCCTCCTCAACACCCCAAGGAATTGTCATGCCCTCAACATCCTTTATCTCAGGCGGCTCCCTACGCCTGTCATAGCTTGATATGGAGTAGCCAAGCTCAATAGCGGCGTTTAGTATCTCGTCATTTTTCTTAATGTTAATCGCGCTACGCATGGATTTGCTGTACTTCATTATTGTGAGTATGGCGCTGGCCACGTGGCGTGAAGCGCCGAAGCGGGGCTCTGAGACAGCTCTGACCCTATTACCAATCCTGACAATACGCCCAGGGACGGCTGCCACATCATCATAACCCCTAGCACCATCAATAGCCATGGCAAGGTTCATCTGAGACTCAGGGACGAGGAGGTGAATGTTAGGGTCTGCTGTTATCAGCTCAAGAGCCTCCCGCATAGTAAGTAGTGTTCTATACCTCCTAGCATCTTGTAAAACCATCGCCACTGGGTTCACGGGGCCGTGTCCAGAGCCTATGGCTAGGCCGTTCCTAATCGCCTGCGTAACGAAGGTTTTGGCTTCTTTCACCGCCTCGCTTACGCTAAGTCCCTTAGCAAGGCCAGCGGCTATGGCTGAGGCGAAGACGCATCCAGTTCCATGCGTGTTCTTTGTATCTACGCGTGGTGCTTCAAAGTAGTAGAACTTCTCGGCGTGGTAAAGCACGTCAACCACATTCCTGCCAGTTAGGTGTCCCCCCTTTACCACTGCGGCCCTAGCTCCTCTATCTACCAGCATCTTCGCAGCACGCTTCTGGTCATCCAGCGTCTTTATCTTAACACCAGTGAGCGCCTCAGCCTCGGCCGCGTTGGGTGTTACAACAAGAGCTAGGGGTATCAGCTTGGTGAGTAACGTCTCTATAGCGTCTTCGCGAATTAGCCTGGCGCCGCTCTTGGCTACCGCTACAGGGTCAACCACTATGGGCGCGTCTATTGATGAAAGCTCATCAGCTACAGCCTCAATAATATCCGAGGTGTGTAGCATTCCTGTCTTAATGGCGTCAACCCCTATATCCTCAACCACAACCCGTATCTGCTCGCGTATTATCTCGGCTGGAATATCTTGTATGGCCGTAACCTTGGCCGTGTTCTGCGCTGTTATTGAGGTTATGGCGGACATTCCATGAACTCCTAAGGCTGCGAATGTCTTGAGGTCTGCTTGTATCCCTGCGCCGCCTCCTGAGTCTGAGCCAGCTATAGTTAGAGCGCACGGTATTTTCAAACCCTGCACCACCCTTGCCACTCGCCTAATAAACTAATAAACCGATGATTAAAGCATGACAACCCTATCCATGTGATGCTTAAGCTCTTCCACTAGAAGTCTCTCTCTACGGCTTATTCCAGAGCCATAATCTTCTGCCAGGCTTGAGCCGTAGTATGCTGTGCCTATGAATGTTCGGCTAATTCTAATAATGTTTAGCAGCTCATCCAGCTCGCCCGCGTGTAGGAAGATTGTTAAGTCATTTATCGCCAGTAATGGTCGTGGGTTTTCCATGTATTGTTTAAAGAGTATTCTGGCGTTTTCTGCGTTATGCTTAGCGTAGCGTATTACATCATCTAGGTTGCAGGCTTGTGTGCGCGGAGCGTAGATGCGGTCAGGTCTTAGATAGACAGTTTCGCTGGGTAGCTTGGTATACTCGGTTAGTGTTCCTCCTATCTTTCCCATACGCGGGGGCGCTAGGTCTATAACAGTCATCTCTCTCGCATGGCCTTCTGCAACTAGCTGCTCTAGTAGCTCGGCCAGCACGCGGGTTTTCCCAGTACCTACCTCGCCTATGATGAGCGTCTTTAGGCCGAGAATCTCCCCTCTATCTATTCCTGAGAAGGCCGAACCCCTCAAGGCTCAGTAGCACTAGGTATCCAATTATGCTTCCTGGTATTGAGCTTGCTGCCCATCCCCAGTAGAATGTGGTTAGTGCTCCGAATAGGCCGAGGCTCTCTATCAGCTGGGCTGATTTATGCCCTATTGCGGGTGCCACTACGAGTAGTGAGAATGTCCCGCCTATGAGTACTGTTCCCACAGGCTCAAAGAGCGCCGCCACTAGGGCTTTTCTCCTACCTATCCAACGCCGCAGGATGCGGTAAACCAAGCCAACCACCACGGCCCCTGGTATCCCACCTGGAAAAGCGAAGACAGTCCCTATGCCGACCGCGTTCCTGTATATCCCAACCAGTATAGCTACCAGCGACGCCCACCATGGGCCTATCATCACGCCACCAACCGCGTTAACGAGGTGTTGGCCTGGGAAGGCTAGGGTTCCGAAGAATGGGAAGAAGAATGTATGAGCTAGTATTATGCCCAGCCCTGTGAAGACCGTCGTGTATGCTATATTTACGGAGACGGGCTTCTTGATTTCTTTCTGGGCGCTTGTGTCTGGGGGCATGCTGTTGGTGGCGGGCTTTAGGGGAGAATATAACCATAGATATAAGCGGCTTATCGCTCAGCCCAAACCCATCTATCACTCGTTAAGTAATTGACGAGAGTCCCAGCACCTATCGCTATGATGTTAGAGAGCAGATAGTATAGGCCAGCTATGTCGGTCAATATATAGAGAACGGCTAGATTGGTAATCATGCCGAGAAGACGTGAGCCATGAAACTTGAGGAGACGCATAAACCATCCATCAGATACGCGCCTATCACCAAACGTCCATACATCATTCCAGTAGAAGTTGTTTATGATTGAGGCCTCTATGCTTATGATGGCTGAAAGCATGTAGAGGCGCTCACCAAAAACGTAGGTCGTTAAAAGCCATAGAAGACCCATATTGACAACGAGGCCTGAAAGGCCTACTCCTCCAAATCTCACCAAGCGGACTATGGGAATCTTAGCCAATAGATGCTGCAGAGTATTACGCCTAGTTTTCATTCAACGTATCTAATCTTGTCATCATTTTAACGTGCTTAAATAATGTTTCACCAATCATATTTACTACTGGAAGAATGTTAGGCTTGTCTGCCTGGATGCGGGTTTTAGGTCAAAGAGTCTTACACCAGCTCTACGTAGCATGAGGCTGGGCTGTTCATTTAGGAGTGCATTAAAGAGATGTCTTACGGTATCCATTAGAAGCTGTCTATCAACAGGCTCGTTTAAAGTCTTGGAACGCGTAATGATGCGAAGGTTTGTTGAGATTGCTATTATACCAACGCCAGAGAAGGATACACCCATACTCTCCGCTTTGGTCAAAACATCATTAATGGGTGTGGATAGCTGGCGCATTATCTCTTCAACGTCGCGCGTGTTTTGTTTCAGGGTTATTATCCTGCTTATCTGCTTCCTCTCACGCCTCTCCGCGACTGGCTCGTAATACTCGCCGCGCGCTGCCAGCTTCAGGTAGGTGGCTGTCTTCTCTCCCACTAGTTGGTGGAGCTTATCCATGCTAAGCTGGGCCAGGTCTCCTATAGTCTTAACACCAAGCTCAGCCAGCTTTGTACGCAGCTTCTCGCCAACGCCTGGGAGCTTCTCAACAGGTAGCTCAGCTAAGAAGGAGGATGTCTCCTCTGGCTTCACTATACGTAGTCCATCGGGCTTAGCTACGTCAGCGGCTATCTTAGCCACAACCTTATTACACGCTATCCCAATCGTGCATTTAAGCCCCAGCAACTCGCGTATTCTTCTCTTAATCTCAGAACCAAGTTCCATAGCCTTAGAGTAATCATCACCAACGCGTGATGATATGTCTAGAGAAGCCTCATCTATACTCTCCACCTCCACGACGTCGGCGAACTCGCGTAGAATCTCCATAACCTGCTCAGATATTTGGGCATACTCATCTCGTCGCATAGGTAGGAAGACCGCATCCGTGCCCTTGAGTAGCGCTTTGGCGCGCACTATTGGTATTCCCGCTTTAACTCCATACCTGCGGGCTATGTAGTTGGCTGAGCTCACAACACCGCTGTCCTCTGTCCTGCCTGAGTATACGCAGACCACCACTGGTTTATCCGCTATCCCTGGGTTGCGAAGCTCCTCAATCTGGGCGAAGAAATAGTCAAGGTCTATATGCGCTACTACTTGGCCTTTCCTTTTCATGAGCGTTTTTTGAGCGGTATGGCGTTGGTCTCCTTAATAGTCCTAAGAACTATCCTCGTCTCCGTAGCTACCACGCCATCCAGCTTGCCTATCTCATCCAGCAATTTGGCCAGAGTATCCCTATCACGCGTCCTGAGCTTAACCAAGCAGTAATAGTCTCCCGTGACATCATGGACCTCCTGCACCTCCTCAAGGCTGGCCAGGCTCTTAAGGAGGTTGTCATACTTGCTTGGATGAGCCCTTACCGCTACGAATGCAGCCAATCCATGGCCTAGCTTCTCCTCGTTCAAAACGGCTTGAAAACGCTTTATATACCCGTTTTTAAGCAGCTTCTGAACACGCGTATAGACAGCAGCCTCGCTAATGCCCAGCTTCCTAGCCATATCTGAGTAGGAAACCCTGCCGTTCTCTTGGAGCATGCCCAGTATTATCAGGTCCTTATCGTCTATGGATTGCTGCACGCCATTATGAAAGTTAGCATCGGTATAAAAACATGCTTATCGTTAATAAGGTCTTTTCCGCCTATTTTTTGGGAGGCTAGGTGGTTTTGGGGGGTGTGGTTATAGTTAAAGGGCCTGAGTTGCTTAGGTATAGCTTCCCAGGCAGCCATCCTCTTACGAGTGTGAGGCTTGAGCGTTTTTATGAGCGGCTTGAGCGTGAGCTGGGGAACGCGAGTGGTGTGCGTTTCATCAAGCCCCGCATGGCGTCGGAGGAGGAGCTAACCCTTTTCCATACTGCGCGTTATGTGGAGTATGTGAAGAGGATGTGTGAGAGGGGGTATGGGTATCTGGACTATGGTGATACTCCAGCGTATAGGGGAGGGTATGAGGCTGCGTCCTACGTAGTTGGGAGCACGCTGGAGCTGTGTAGGCTTGTTCTCAGAGGCGAGACTAAGCGCGGCTTTAATCCTATGGGCGGCCTACACCACGCGCGACGGGACACCGCTGGCGGGTTCTGCATATTCAACGATGTGGGAGTAGCTATACACTACCTACTTGACAGACATGGGCTTAAACGCGTGGCCTACGTGGATATAGACGCGCATCACGGCGATGGTGTATGCTATGACTTCTACAGCGATGAGCGCGTAATCTTCGCGGACATACATCAAGATGGAAGAACACTATACCCTGGGACAGGGTTTGAGCACGAGATAGGTGAAGGAAATGCTAAGGGGCTTAAGCTTAACATACCACTACCACCCTACGCTGGGGATGAGGAGTTTATACAAGCGTTTGGAAGGATAGAAGAATTCTTAGGAAAGCATGAGTTTGACATAATCCTCTTTCAGTGCGGTGCTGATGGGCTTATGGGAGACCCAATAACCAACCTACAATACAGCCCCAGGGCGCATGAGCACGCCGCCAAGCGGCTACTTGAGCTTTCAGAGCGTAAGTGTGGTGGTCGTATAATAGCGATGGGCGGGGGTGGATACAACCCCGACAACGTAGCGGCCGCTTGGATGGCTGTGGTGAAAACCTTTGCAGAATACTGAGTATGGAAGGCCGCGGATTGGTAAGAAGGGGATTAGAGCGTTAGGTGTTGCTGAGAGTTTCCATAAGAAGCTGGGAAGCAGAGCTGTCCTCGCAGCGGTAGCCATGAGGTCAGACTTGGTTGTGGATGGTATGGTGTTGGGAACATGCACTGTAGGCGGGATGGACGCTACAGACAGCATAATAACCCTATGGAAGGCGATGGGCAGAGATGACATCCAGCTCGTAATGCTTAACGGCTGCGTAATAAGCTGGTTCAACGTCATAGACCTAACGAAGCTTCACCAAGAGCTGAAGAGACCAATAATATGCCTAACCTATGAAGAGTCGGCTGGAATAGAGAACTATTTCCGCAGATATTTTCCAGAAGACTGGGAGGAGAGGCTAAGGATACACCTGCGGAATGGTGAGCGGTGTAGGATAACGCTTAAGACGGGTTTTGATGTCTTCATAAGGTCTTTAGGTATTGACGCAGATTATTCCAAGAAGGTCTTGGATAAGTTTACGCTTCATGGGAAGTATCCAGAGCCTATAAGGCTGGCTAAGATGGCCGCGCACTCGGTCTTGGAGATGCTCAGCCTAGGCGCGTAGCATTAGAGGGTAAGCTCGCCAGTCGCTACGCCTGCCTTGGCTCTCTCTTTGCTTGTCATAGAAAAAACATGCCTTAACAGATTCTCATACGCGGTTGTCATGCTCCTCTTACGCCTCTCCATCATCCGCCTAGCGGTTTTGATGGCCGAATCTAGGTAAAGCTCCATGCTGCCGAATCCGAGAGTCTCGCCATATATTGTGAATGATGGGACATCGCGCATAACCACCCCATACAAGTGCGAAGAGACTCCTATCCTCTTGCCGCTGAATATCAACGTACCTATAGCGGTTTTGGCGTGGTCGCCTATGAAGCAGCCCACAAACATTCTCCCAGTATCAACCTCCGTCTCGCCTATGCGTATCTTGATTGTGCCGTAGGTGTTCTTCAGGTCTGAGTTTGTTGTTCCAGCTCCTAGATTAACCCACTCACCAACGTATGCGTGGCCTATGTAGCCGTAGTGCCGCTTGTTAGAGTATGCGTGGAAGATTGTTGCCTCTACCTCGCCCCCGACACGGCATACGTCGCCTATGCTGCATCCCTCGCGTATTTGCGCTCCGAAGATTATACAGTCCCGCCCTATGAATGATGGTCCAGAAATCCGCGAATGCGCTTGTATATACGTTCCCTCCCCCACGTAAATCGGCCCAGCACGCGCGTCTAGTATTGTTCCAGACTCAACAAAAGCATCCTTAGCTATGAAAATGCTTCCCGCATCGCCATATATCTTAACGCCATCATCCACTTCGCCCTCCCACTCGCCGCCTCTAAACTCCTCGGCCACCAGCTTACCATTCATCTCAAAGAGCGTCCAAGGATATGTGAGAAGACATTCCTCATTAATCGTAAGCTTCCTACCCGCTAGCTCAATTATGGCGTGGCTTAAGCCGTGACCGCTTGTTAACGCTTTTCTTATTTTTTCGTCCTCAAAACTCTTCTCGTCTAAATGTGCCGCAACTATTCTATCGTTGCTGATTACCGCTACCCCCTCCTCACGTAGTTTTTCAAGTATTTTATCTGGCATGTTGTTTGGAAGAAGACCATTAACCAGAAGTGTTGAGTCATCTATTCTGTCAAAATTATTTACCCTCTCTCCATACTTCTCTACTTGTGTGGGTTTTAGATACTCGCGGCAGAATAGGAGAACGTCTCCCTCGTGTTCTATCTTCTCCGCTATTTTCTGCATTATTTGGGATGTTCCTATGAAGAGCTCGTAGGTGGGTCTTGTGAGTGTTAGTGGTGAGAAGTTGGTTGTTGCTTCGTCTTCAAAGATTGCAAGCCTCATCTGTCCAGCATCCTCCTGGGCTGGATTTAAATCCTTGAAGAAAGCCGCGCGTGGGGAGCTATGGTCATTTGAGGCAACTCCTCACCGTTAAGCCTCGTCCCAGCGCCTATATGTGCGCCCTCACCAACTATAACTCTCCGCAGGCTTACATCATCATCTATAACAACGTCCTCCAACACGATGGAAGACTCTATAACAACGTTAGCCCCTATCCTTACGTTATCACCTATGAACGATGGGCCTATGATTGTTGAACCATTACTTATGCGTGTATCTCTCCCTATAATGCAAGGGCCTGCGAGCCTGGTATTCTTGCTTATGTAGCATGGTCGCTTAAGGCTTATTTTGCCTTCCAGCTCTCGTGCTAGGAAATAGGCGTTAGCTTGGAGGTAGCTTGGTGGGCTTCCCACGTCAAACCACCAATCCCCAGAATCCACATAAACCCCTATCCTCCTGCCGCTTTCAGCCATTATGTTGAGAGCGTCAGTAAGCTCATACTCACCGCGCGGAGATGGCTTTAGACTCTTAGCCACATCCAAGACCTCTGACGGAAGTATATAGACACCGCTATTTACTGGGCCGCTTTCATTCGCCTTCTCTAAAATGCGCTCAAGAAGGTTGTTGTTGGCTCGTATTACGCCGAAACGCTGGCCTGAATCAACTTTAACACCCATGAGCGAGCCATCGTATCCGCCGCTCTTATGAAACTCAATAAGCCGAGCCAAGGCTTCGGGTGTGAGCGTTATATCACCATAGACCACTAGAAACTCCCTAGAATCGCTTAGATACTCTGAAGCAACCGCCAGCGCGTGGCCTGTTCCCAGAGTCTTCTCTTGATGTATAAACCTAATTTCAAGGTCTTTGGCTCCCTCGCTCACCAGCTCCATAACCTTCTCGGAGAGATAGTTTATGATTATTCCAACCTCCTTCACCCCTGCGTGGCGTAGAGTGTCAAGCACCATAAGTATAACAGGCCTTCCAGCAACTGGGAGGAGGGGCTTAGACCTAGTTTCGCTGAGCGGCCTTATGCGCTTGCCCAAGCCTGCTGCGAAGACGACGGCCTTCAAAGCTACCACACATAAAGAGCTTGGTGCTAACCTACTAATCTTCCCC
>WAQC01000069.1 GCA_015520425.1 Candidatus Pelearchaeum sp.
ACAGGAGCATAGCTTACTGGCGCGTCCTCGTCTACGCATATGACTGGTGAGGACATGATGTCGCGGAGATATCGCGGGAGGTCAATTATCATATTGATTACGCAGTGGAGTAATAATATTAACCGTAGTAGCGGAAAGTTGCTATCTCTCTAAAGGGAAGAAGTCTAACATCATATCACATTCCTCTGCCGAAGAGCTTAGGCTATCATCTATAGATTAGAATGACATTTACGGTATTTCTCATTTGGCTCTAAGTAGCATGTGCTAAGGCCAAGGCTTACGATGTCCTGATATTTCTGGAGTATTAGCCATGGCAGCGGCTAGGGTGTTTTCTTAAACTCTTTAACTATCAGCGCCCACGTTATACTTGTTGGATGGCTGGCGAGGTTGAGCGGCTCTCCACGGGTGTCGCTGGGATAGACGCGATGCTTGAAGGAGGAATACCGCGAGGCTTTCTAGTCGCTGTAACGGGAGAGCCTGGATGCGGCAAGACGATATTCTCCATACACTTCATAAACCGCGGGATAGAGGAACGGGACAAGTGTATTTACGTAACCACCGAGGAGTCGCGCGAGTCAATAGTTAAGCAGGCGGCTCAGTTTGGCATGGACTTTGAGACAGCGGTGAAGGAGCGTAGCCTGATTATCATAGACGCCTTGATGGGGCGGGAGGATAGGTGGTCTCTCAACGCGCTTGATGTTGAGACTCTCGTGGGTAAGATTGTAGAAGCTAAGAAGGAGCTGGGATACGGGAGGGCGCGCGTGGTTGTTGACTCGCTCTCAGCATTCTGGCTTGACAAGCCAGCCATGGCTAGGCGGTACTCGTACTATGTGAAGAAGGTTCTCTCAAAATGGGACTTCACGATGCTTGCTGTTAGCCAATATGCGATAACCACATCCGACGCGTTCGGCTTCGGCATAGAGCACATAGCGGATGGTATCATAAGGTTTAGGAGAGCCGTTAGGGAAGGGGTTCTCAAACGGTATATCCTGGTGGAGAAGATGCGGCAGACTAACCACAGCACGCGCGTGCATGAGATAGCGATAAAGCCAGGTGTGGGGCTGGTTGTTGAGGAGAAACTAGAAGCTGGGCGTGAGGATTACTCTCTACCTTCTGAGGTTATGAGGAGGATTGTTGCTGCGAAGAAGAAGGCTGAGAAGTCGCTTCCTCCTTAGGAGCCTCTCCAGCGGTCTCAGATGGAGCAGTCTCGGCAGGCTTTGAAAACCTTGCCACCACTTGGAGAACTATAGCAGCCACTACAGCGCCCCATAAGATATAGCCTCCTAAGCCAAAGCCACTAGCGAGACTAGGAGCGGTCATCATAAGGAGTGTGAGTAGAAACATTCCAGCCACTCCAAGTATGCTGCATATTCTTGCGTAGCTTCCCAGAACACCAGCTATAGCCAAGAGCGCGAATGAGGATATGATTAGTATGGCGGTCATCCCAGCGGAGACGCCGCCAGCCCTGAACGCGCCTATCCCAGCGTCAGAGAGAACCAGCGAGTAAAGAGAGTAGCTTGAACCACTCCATATCGGAAGGTTGAACAAGGCTATGAGGAGCACAAACCCTATAACGGTACCAGCGAGTATCGTTATACGCGCACCGAGCATAATGCGGCTTCGCAGCAATCCTAAATAAATCTTTAAAGGCAACCCGCAACGTATTAACAATCCCTCCCTGATTTTATGAAGTCTTTTTATTAGCGCTTCCGCATAAAATCATGATTTAAGCATGAAGACGCTACTTCTCACGCATTCCGACGTTAGGAAAGTCCTCTCAGATATGGGGCGTGTTATAGAGGTCGTGGAGACGGCGTTTAGGGAGAAGGGTCTTGGGAAGGTTCAGATGCCAGCTAAGGTGTATCTAAACTTCAGCAAGTATAACGGCGACCTACGCGCCATGCCATCATACCTAGAGAGCCTAGACATAGCTGCCGTAAAGATAGTAAATTCACATCCAGACAACAAGAAGCTACACGGCCTCCCTACGGTAATGGCCGTTTTAACACTCGTTGACCCGCGCACAGGGTTTCCACTAGCCATAATGGACGGGACTCTCCTCACAAGCATGCGCACAGGCGCCGCTGGCGGTGTTGCCGCGAAATATCTCGCCAACCCAAAGCCGAGGATAGTAGCCATGATAGGCGCTGGAACGCAGGCGCGCACACAGCTAAACGCCCTGATGACGGTATTCAAAACCATAGAGACCGTCAAGGTTTACGACATCTCACAAGCGGCGACACGCTCATACATAGACGAGATGAGCAAACAATATTCAGGCGTGGATTTCATCGTGGCCGAGAACCCTTCGGAAGCGGTGAAGTCAGCCGACATAATCACCACCACAACACCATCCAAATCCCCCATAGTAAGCGCATCAGCGGTTGAAGAAGGGATGCACTTCAACTGCATAGGAGCAGACGCCCCAGGAAAAGAGGAGCTGGACCCAGAGATACTGAAGAGAGCCAAGATAGTGGTGGATGACTTTGAGCAGGGAATACACGGAGGGGAGGTTAACGTACCGATATCCAGGGGAATCATAAGACGTGAAGACATCTATGGAGAGCTTGGCGAGATAATAGCTGGGCTGAAGGCTGGAAGGGAAAGGGAAAACGAGATAACGGTATTCACCTCAACTGGCTTAGCTATACAGGACGCTGTAACAGCCAAGCTGGTCTATGACCTAGCTCGTGAGCAGAATATCGGGATGGCTCTGGATATTGTTGGAGTATAGAATTGTATGTAAATTGGAAGTGTTTTGGGAATTAGGTTAAATCTCCAACCCAATAGTGGGAATTGGCTGAAGCCTAATTACTGCACGGTGTAATGGCTATAGGTGCGTAGGCGATGGCAACAAGGCTACGCGATGGGCTAGTTGCGGGCATAGCTGCGGGCGCGGTAGCTATAGCGCTATCATACGCTCTACGCCTAGCATTCGGCGCAGTCTTCCTCCCAGAGATAGCAGCACAAACACTATTCACACTAACCCCAGGCGAAATTGAGTCGCAACTAATAGCATCGCTGGGGTATTTAGCCAAATACTCAGCGATAACAGGAGCGGCAATAGTTAATCTCATCATCTACGGGCTTCTAGGCAAGCTCCTAATCAGCATGTCAAGTCGCGTTGATACGCGGTTTAGGAGCCTAAACCCACTGATTTACTCCGCCACCTCATTCACATTATTCTTCATCATAGCGCTGGTTCTAGTCGGTTTAACCGAAATTCTCACAACACCAACCAACATCACGGCCATGGCTCTACAGATGATAATCCCCAACCTGGTCTATGGCTATCTCCTACACGGGGCTGCAGCGCTGCAAGCAAAGCCGCGTAGGGTGGTATGTGAGGCGAGGCTGGGCCAGGAGGTAAGCTACCGCAGGAGGCTCTTCATAAAAACAGCGCCGATAACGGTAGTAGCGGCTACGCTAGCGGTATATGGTTTAGCGACACTCCTCGCATCACGACAAGCCCCCAACAAAGCTGTGGGAAGCATACAAGCACCACAGGGCGGTGATTTATTCAAAACCCCTATAGCATCTAAAATCGCCGAGCATGAGGTAACGCCTAACGAGCTGTTCTACCGTGTTGATGTTAATGTCATAACGCCTTCCGTGGATGTTGATGATTGGGCTCTGGAGGTGGGTGGGCTTGTTGAGCGGCCTCTCAGGATAAGCTATGAGGAGCTCAGGTCCATGCCCGCCGTTGAGGAATACGCAACCCTTGAGTGCGTGAGCAACAAGATAGGCGGCGACCTCATGAGCACCGCGCTCTGGAAGGGGGTGAGACTGCGCGACATACTGGAGAGGGCTGGAGTAAAGCCCGAAGCGACCTACATAGTATTCAAGTGCAGGGACAACTACGACGTGGCCATACCCCTTGAGCGCGGAATGCTAGAAGGCACAATACTAGCATACGAGATGAACGGAGAAACACTACCACGCGAGCATGGATTCCCGATACGCGCGGTAGTCCCAGGCTTGTACGGGATGATGAACGCCAAGTGGATAACATCCATAGAGCTCGTGAATTTTGAGTATCTGGGATTCTGGCAGAGGCGCGGCTGGACTAACAAGGCAGAATACAAGACGCACTCAACAATACTCACGCCTGGGAAGAGCAGTCTCCGCAAAAGGTTTGGAGAACTCCCAGACGTTAAACCAACATCTGGCCAGAGGAGCATCATAGCTGGGGTAGCGTTTGCTGGCGATAGGGGGATAGAGCGCGTAGAGGTAAGCGTTGACGGCGGTAGGACGTGGAGCGAGGCGAGCATTAAGGACCCGCTCTCAGGCTACACCTGGGTTTTGTGGGCTGCTGAGTGGACGCCGCCCAGTAGTGGGGTTTATAGGATTATGGTGAGAGCAACAGACAAGAATGGGGAGACGCAGACGGCAGAAGTTAGCGCACCCTTCCCAGAGGGCGCGACAGGCTACCACGTCATAGACATAAGGGTTCTCTAGCCCTTCTGGGGGAGGCGCTCAACAGCCTCACGGAGGAGGCGCATAGTCTCATTAAGCTTCTCGCGCGTCTCGTTGGACTCCCTAACCAGCACCTCAAGAATGTTGGTCAGCTTATCCGAAATCTCACCATACCTATCCATTATACGCTGAAAATTCTCGTCAGTCCTCTTGGCAAACTCGCGAAACTCCTCACGATAATCCCTAAACTCCTCTCTATAGTCTCTGAATTCCCTCCAATATTGGCGAAATACTTTCTCCATAGCTCCGAATCCTTCTTGAAGCTCCTCACCTAGCTTTCCATATTTTATTGTGAAGTATCTTATTCTATGGTTGGGTTTTGCTGGTTTTTGTATGACTTGCCTGACCTCGGCTGGAGGTGGGGGTGATTTTAGCTGGTCTATGAATTGTTCTAGCGTTTCCCCGTCAGCCTGTGCGAATACCGCTACCGAGCCGTCTGGCATGTTCTCCACATAGCCAGAGACACCAAGCTCCTGAGCTAGCTCCAGCACATAGCGCCTATACCCAACACGCTGGACACCACCCAAGACGCGGATAGTAAAAGCCCTCAACAAACCAGCCATAAAACACCACTACAACCTATATAGCGTTGTCGTTGGTGGGGCCGCCCGGATTTGAACCGGGGACCTCGCGGGCCTTAGCTCCCCTCTCTATGTGTGGGCCGAGCCGCGTATCATAGCCATGCTAGACCACGGCCCCTGATATGCGTTGGTGTCTCTCTGGTATATTTGTTTGATTATTCTATTCTGGGCGCTATTAGGTATTCCAGCTTTCCTGAGGGTATTGGGAAGGCTAGCTTTATGGGCCTGTTGGTTGATAGTTCTATTACCGTCTCGTCGGCTAGGCTTTTTCCTGGCTTTATTATCTTCTCTAGGTATGTGAGGCTGAAGTTGGCGCTCACTTCCTTGTCGGTCTCTATCTCGTATACCGCTGTTCCTCCCCTTATGAAACGTGTCTGATGTGTGCCCAGCTCGCCCTTGCTGGAGAACATAACGGCGTCAGGGGCTATTGTTACTTTGGTGTAGTCGCTCACTAGTGATGCGTCTTCTATAGCGTCTTTGAGCGCATCAGCATTTACCCGCGCCCGCGCCTCAAAAGTCAGGTTTGGTGTTGCGGTTTTTCCTGTGGCTGACTCTAAGGCGTTTAGCGTGAAGCTCCTCTCGGTTGACGCTGCTGGGTTGGCGAGTATGACTGTCAGGTTCTTCCTCTCATCATCATACTCCAGTATGAGGGACTCGTTCTTCCTAGCGCGTCTCAGCAGCTTATACAGCTCGTTTATGCTGACCGTCATCTCAACAGGCCGCTCGCAGCTATACTCCTCTGCGGCGGACTTGCTCAGCTCAAAATTCACCAAGCTTATGTGGGCTGGGTCCATTGAGGTAAGCCGCATGGAGGAGTCGTCTATCGTGAATGTTCCCTCCTCTACCACCGCTGATATTGCCTTGACTAGGTCTGCGAAGTAGTCCGCTGATGGTAATCTCATGCGAAACGCCATAACACTACCCCGACTGTTCTTGTTAGTGTTGGTGTATCTGGTTCTTAAAAGGCTAACGGAGTCTGGCCTGGCTCGCTGGGGTTGGCCAAGGACTATGTTTTCTCTACCTGTCAACGCCGCGTGTTCTCAGGTTATGACGCTGAGATTATGTTTGGGTGGGTTGGCCATCTAACGGATATATGCACGCACTCGGGCCAGGGCGGCCTGGAATGCGTGTGTAGCTAGGTATGAGGAGCTCTAGGCGGCGTATCAAGCTGGAGATGGTGAATGAGGAGGGCGAGAGGCTTACTCTGATATTTGAGGGTAGGATGAGCCGCGAGAAGCTTCTCCAGCTAGCCGACTTCATGGAGCTCTACGGCGGCGAGGGCGAGGCTAGGCAGAGGCCGTCCAACAAGCTGGCGCGCCTAATCGCGGTTATAGAGAAGCACTTCCCATTCACGGGCTTCACAACCCGCGACGTTATGGAGGCGTACAGGCTTGAGTACCGCGAGCCGATAACGCTCAGCACAGCCTCAACCTACCTCTCCCGCCTAGCTGACCGAGGCTACCTAGAGCGTATAGCCGTAGGAAACGTGGCCAAGTATAGGCTGGTCAGCACCGTTGAGAGGCGGGGCGGGATAGACCTGGAAGAGATTGGCGGCTAGTAAGAAAAAATTAAGTGAGTTATATCGTTATGGGTGCTTTCTCCTTCCGCGCTATCGCAGCCTGTGCAGCTGCTAGGCGCGCTACGGGTATTCGGTATGGTGAGCAGCTTACGTAGTCAAGTCCTGCCTCGTGGAAGAATTTTATGCTGCTTGGCTCTCCGCCGTGTTCGCCGCAGATTCCTACTTCCAGCTTGTTGTTGGCCTTCTTGCCCTCTTCGGTCGCGAGCTTTACCAGCCTACCCACGCCGCCTGTGTCTAGCACCTCAAACGGGTTGTTCTTGAGAATCCCTTTCTCCAGATAGCCAGCCATAAACTTGGCTTCAACATCATCGCGGCTAAAGCCGAAGGTTGTCTGGGTTAGGTCGTTCGTCCCGAATGAGAAGAAGTCCGCGTGCATGGCTATGCTGGAAGCGGTAAGCGCTGCTCTTGGGGTTTCTATCATCGTCCCAACCTTAAACGGTATCCTAGTACCCGTCTTGGAGAAGACACGCTCAGCGGTCTTCTCTATAATCTCCCTAAGATACGCCAGCTCATTCGCCTCGCTGACTAGGGGTAGCATTATCTGAACCCCCACAGTCTCGCCCTCCTCGCGGAGAACCTCAATAGCCGCGGTGAGTATGGCTGTTACCTGCATCTCGTATATCTCTGGATACCTAATCGCCAGCCTGCATCCGCGGTGCCCCAGCATGGGATTGTGCTCCTTAAGCTGCTGCACCTTACGTAGTATCTTCTCCCTCTCCGCTATCTCGCTCTCAGGCGCCCCCTTGATGCGCATCTCGTATATCTCGGTTATTAGCTGCTCCGCTGGTGGGAGGAACTCGTGGAGGGGCAGGTCTAGGAGCCTAACAGTAACGGGCAACCCCTTCATGGCCTTGAATATCTCTTTAAAGTCAGCTAGCTGGAATGGTAGCAGCTTGTCTAGTGCCCGTCTCCTCTCTTCCTCTGTTGCCGCCATTATCATCTCTCTGACTATCGGCAGCCTCTCTGGCTGGTTGAACATCCTCTCGGTTCTGCATAGCCCTATGCCCTCTGCGCCGAACTCGCGGGCCTTACGCGCCGCTTCGGGTGTGTCGGCATTAGCCCTAACCCCTAGACGCCGCATCTCGTCAGCCCACGCGAGAAGCTTACGGAACTCTGGCGTGAGCTCAGGCTCTACCGTTGGCACCTCACCAAGGATGACAGCGCCTGTGGTTCCGTCTATCGTTATCACATCTCCCTTCCCGACCTTAACGCCGTCTGCCGTCTCAAAGTATTCGTCTTCCATGTTGATTTTTATGCTCTCGCAGCCCACGACCGCTGGCTTGCCCATGCCGCGCGCTACCACTGCTGCGTGTGAGGTCATGCCTCCCCTGCTCGTCAATACCCCCTGAGCCGCTATCATACCCTTGATGTCGTCAGGCGTTGTCTCTGGCCTGACGAGGATTACTTTCTCACCCCTGCCACCAAGCTCGG
>WAQC01000070.1 GCA_015520425.1 Candidatus Pelearchaeum sp.
CTCCATCTTCTTGATTATGTTTATCGCCCTCTTGGCTGTGAGCCAGCTTTCGCCAGGGTCTACGTGCAGTCTTACACCATCTCCAGCAACCTCTCTAATAGTCTTAATACGCTCAACATCCTCAGAAGCTCCAGCGCCAACCTTAACCTTAAGCACCTTAACACCGCGCTTGACTATCTGCTCAACATATTCTGGAAGAGTGTCAAGGCTTGCTGTAGGGACAAGGTCGCATACCTGCGGGTTGTCTTTTAGCCTTCCCCCCAAGAGGCTGTAGATTGGTTTTCCAAGCGATTTGCCCAGCGCATCATATAAGGCAATCTCAACAGCGGCCTTAGCCGCGTAATTACCGCGGATAGCAGAATCCATAACGCGGGCAATCTCAGAACAACTAGAAAACTCACGCCCAACTATCTTTTTTCCCAAGACCTCCTCAATAACCAGGGAGACCGTTCTGGGAGTCTCGCCCACAAACGGGACAGGAGCAGCCTCGCCGAACCCAACAGAACCATCATCAAGAACAAGCCTAACAAAAACATCATCCAAAACATTCTTAGCTACAGCCTCCTGCCTCTTAACACTCTGATAAACGTTCTTCAAAGGAATACTAACGCGAAAACACTCAACGGATATTATGCGCATAACTCCAAAAAGAATTTAGGAGGAAATATATCTTATTTGTAAAGCTCGGCTGGCGGCCTAAGATTGTCAGGGATTTCCAAACCGATTTCCTCATAGTATTTGAGGGCGCCAGGATGTAGTGGAACTCCAGTCCTGAATATGTATTCAGGCGACAGCGCGGCGGCTGGCTTGTATATCTTCGCCATCACATCCTTATTCTCAAACACAGCCTTAGTCATCCTATATACCAAATCCTCATCAAGGTCGTAGCGCACAGCCATAATCGTCCAAGGAGCGGGAACACGCGCCTTACCAGCACCCTCATACCAAGTCCCGAAATCAAACTCCTCTATCGGTATGGTTGGTAGAGCCTCCTTAAGCTTCTGCTCCTCCTCAGGAGTTAATGTAAGAATCCTCAAGGGCTCTGTAACTGAAATCTCCTTATACTGCACAGCCAAGCCGCCCGCGAGCGCAGCGTCTATATCGCCTGCCTTCAGCATCTGCGCAGCGTCGCCATGAGGCACATTCACTATCTCGGCTGGCTTTATGCCTAGCGCGTCTAGGATAACACGGCCCAGCTTATCAGCCAGAGAGCCGCGTGTCAGGAGGTTTATCTTCTTCCCATTAAGGTCTGAGAAGGTCTTTAGGTCTGAGCTGGCCTTAACGAGGAAGTGGAGATACATCGGCGGCGCTATCGCATACATCTGGAGGACATACACACCCTCCTCCTTGAACGCCCCCTTACGGTTAAGAATATCAAGAGCATCTAGGTTTGTTATCACGCCCATATCGCCCAGACCTTGGTGAAGCCTCTTCGCATTACCAACATATCCAGGCGTTCCGATAACTGTTAAACGCACATCTTCCAGCACTGCCCCGACAGCCTGGCTGAAGGCAAGCGACTGCATATACCCACCCCCACCCACGAGGCCGCCGAATATCTTCAGCTCCTTCACAGCCTGGGTAGGCGCCGCCTCGGTCTCAGTAACCACAGTAGTGGCGGGCGGTCTTGTAGCTAGATACACGACAGCACCTGCCAGAACAAGCACGACGACTATCAGGACGGCAGTTACCTTGCTTACGGCCCTGCTTTTTTCCTTGGATAACATAGTCTCGCGGGCTTTACCCCGCCTAGCCTGCTTTTAAATTTTCTCAAGCCCAGACATAAACCCCATTAAGAAAAACCAAACAAAAACCTGGCTATAGCTCTAATTTTTTTATCAGCCCCACAAGCACGGCAGCGCGGGAATTATCCTCAAGCCACTCAGCAATATTCACGGCATCGTAGATATCGCGGCCAGCGCATACGACGCCATGCCGCTTCAACAACACCGCCCTAACATCACCATCCCTAAACGCCTCAGAAACATAGCGCGCCAGCTCCTCAGAGCCAGCAGGAGCATACTCAACTAAAGGAATCTTCTTCAAATACGTCTTGGAAGGCCCAGTAACCAGCGGAGGCACACGCTCAGCAAGCGCAAACGCGGTAGAGTAGGGCGGATGACCATGAATAACAGCGTTCAACTCAGGCCTAGCCTTGTAAATCCCAAGATGGAAGCGATACTCCTTGGAGGGCTGCCCCTCACCCCAAAGCTTACGCCCCTCAAGGTCTATAACAACAATATCCGAACTCCTAAAACCACCCGCGTGAGCGCCAGTAGCCTTAATGTAAACCCGCCCCTCATCACGGTCAAACACACTAAAATTACCACTAGCAGCAGGAAACCAACCAGCAGAACCTAACCTACCCAAACACCCAGCCAAATCACGCAACAACTCATCAACAACATACATAAACACCACAAACACCCACCACAAAATAAACATTAGCAAACGAAAGATTTACAACATACGACAACAAACACAAAAACGCATGGGCCCGTAGCTCAGCCAGGATAGAGCACCGGGCTTTTAACCCGGGGGTCGCGGGTTCAAAGCCCGCCGGGCCCGGTTGTTATTTTCGTTGTTTGGTTAGTGTGTTTATTGTGAGGAGGAGTAGTGCTATGCCTATTATGAAGAGGAGTAGGCCTGTGAGTTCTATTATTAGTCTCCAGCTTAGTGCTGCTCCTATTATTATGAGGAGTAGTGCTAGTATGAGGAGGAGTGGTTTTGCTGTTTGTAGGCTCACTTCTGGTCGGTTTCTTTGTTTGTTTTGTTGATAAATATTTTTTGGGTTGGTTACATTGAGAGGGCTCCTGCTGCTTTTACTCTTATTCTTATGGCGTTTCCTGGTAGGTATGCTAGTGGTATCTCGTCAACCTCTACGACTTGTACGGTGTCTGGCTTTGCTCCTGCTCTTATCGCTTCTTGTATTGCCATTTCTTTTGCCTGTTTTATCGCCTCGTCGCGGCTCATGTGCTCTAGTGTGAATATTCTGTCTATCTCCCCGCTTACTTGTGCTATTGCTGCTCCTATTGCGTTGGCGAACTGGAAGTGTTCTGGTCTTATTACGCGCGAGACGCCCTTCAGCTTGTCGTAGTGTGATGGTGGTATGATTATTCCTCCTCCACCCACTAGGACGACTGGAAGAGGCTCTGGGCTTGTCTTCATCTTGTCTATTGAGTTCTCCACCAGGCTTATGATTTTGCTTACTGCGCGTGTTAGGAAGCTGCCGTCAAGGTTTTTGAGTCTGTTTAGGTCTATTCTTGGGTCGTCTATCTTGGCGTAGCCTGATGCCAGTGCTACGTCTGTTGTTGTTATCGTGTCTCCTCCCCATGCGAGTCCTTTCCTAACGATGTCGTATCCTACGCTCTGCGGGCCTATCTCTACGTCTGAGTCTGTTTTTCTTACGATTGTCCCTCCGCCGCAGCCTATTGCTATTAGGTCTGGCATTCTGAAGTTTGTGCGCACACCGCCTATCTCCACCGCTACTGCCGACTCGCGTGGGAAGCCTCTCACCAGGGCGCCCACTAGGGTTGTTGTCCCACCTATATCCACGACTATTCCGTCTTGTAGCTGTGTTAGGTGTGCTGCTCCTCTTATGCTGTTTGTGGGGCCTGAGGCTACTGTTCTTATCGGGTATTTTCGCGCGTAGTCTGCTGACATTAGGGTGCCGTCGTTCTGGGTGAGGTATAGCTTGGCTTTGTGAAGCCCTGCTTCGCGCATCGCGTTTTCAAACGCGCTTATCGCGGCCTCTGCGACGCTTATTACTGCCGCGTTTAGTATCGCGGCGCTCTCCCGCTCAAGAAGCCCTATACTCCCAATCTCGTGTGAGAGTGTTACGGGGAAGTTATGCCCAAGCTCCTCGGCTATTATCTCCGCTGCCCTCTTCTCGTGGTCTGTTGAGACTGGTGAGAAGACCGAGCATACTGCTATAGTCTCGGCTTTCTGTTCGCGCATTTTTCGCGCAGCTTCTCTCAGCTCCTTCTCGTCTAGCGGCGCTATCTCGCGGCCATCGTATTCGTGGCCGCCTGTTATGATTGTCCATAGGTTTCCGACGGCTTCGCGGAGGTCTGCTGGGAATGCGCGTAGGGGCTTTATCGCCAGTGTGGCTGGCTTCGCTATGCGTATAACCCCAACCCTGTTGAGCCGCTTCCGCTCAACTATCGCGTTGGTGCAGTGCGTGGTTCCCAGCATGGCTGCCTGAATCTCCTCTGGGTCTACGCCGCTGCCTTTCAGGACGTCTCGTAATGCGTTGAGGATTCCCGTCGTTACGTCTGGTGTTGTCTGCGTCTTGACAGCATATATGAGGTTGTTCTTCTCGTCTAGGATTACTGCGTCGGTGTGTGTTCCGCCTACGTCTATCCCTATCCTGAGCGGCATCTCCTCTTCTTCACCTCTTGCGCATCCTCTCCTCTATTGGTATGTAGTCTATGTCGTAGCCGAAGTATCTGGGGCCTACTACTTCTAGTGCTTTGGGTGTTCTCCACTTTGGGTTGCATGGTATTCCTACTACTACTGCTCTGTATCCGTATCTCAGTCCCTCTGTTGTTATTGGCTGGCCTGTCTCCGCCTCCAATACTGTTATTAGGTCTGGGACGCTCGCGACTATCTCACCATCCCTTATCGCTACGAGGTTCTCGTTTTGGAATCTTATCAAAAGCTCGTGGCCTGAGTATTCGTCTATCCCCTCCAGTCTTGCTTCTCCCCTGGCGAATCCAGCCACTGTTCTACGCATGACATCAACTATCTTCCCCTTGAATATCTCGTAGCCCTTCACGTATTCTAGCATGGCTTGTATTGGGTTCTTCTTGTTCTCTCGCAGTATCCTGCCTATGGTCTCGGCCATCGTGATTGAGCCATGGACGGTTGCTTCCTTGATTTGCTTTCCTGTCATGGTGTATAGCGCTATTACGGTTGAGCCGCCCATTACAACGGTTGCTGCTCTTGAGATGCGCTCTGTCCATGTGTTGTCTATCGTGTCCAGCATGACTAGGTTGCCCTTCTCATCAACAATTATCATGGGCGTGGCCTTGACGCCGTAGAGGTGTGGGACTACCATCTGTATCTCTGGGAACGCTCTCCCCATTCCGTCGCAATCAACCACCGGCACGCCCAGCCGCGCGGCTACCGCGAGAGGTATGGTTGAGTTTATGCCACCCGCCTCTATTGACATCGTCGCAACAGCCTTCTTTCCAAAACGCCTCTCCAGTATCCTGAATGCTTCAAGAGCCTCGTCTCCGCGTGGTATCTTCTCTATGATTACTGTCGGAGCGCCCATCATGGCTGTCGGTATGACGAGGTCGTCGTCATTCACCTCATCTGGGCTTAAGAGCTTGATAGGCCCGTGCTCGCTTATCGCGTCTATCGCCATCAGCTTGCCGATGTATGGGTCTCCGCCTCCTCCTGTTCCGAGAACAGCCGCTCCTATTGCTATATCCTCTACAGCACGCTCATCCAGCAAGCGCATAGGCTTTCGGCTACGTGGGATATTAGATAATTAATTAGCATTAATTAGATTTGGTTAAACATATGATAATTGATGGGTTTTTGTTCTGAGAAACTTTAGTAAAGTTTATATAACTTCTATAAGGTTTTTTCCGCGCATGTCGTCTCAAAAGGTCTCTAGGAGGAAGTTCATCGCCATCGCTGGCGGTGCTGTAATAGTAGCGGCGGCGGCAGGGCTTGCCTACACGACCTTCACGACACCGCAGCAGAGGACGCTCAGATACTCCACGCACCCATTCTACTTCCCGCAGGACGCGGAGCAGAAGTTTGAGGAAGAGAACCCGAACCTGGATGTGGAAGTGACTTATGAGGAGTTCTTCGTCATGACGCAGAAGCAGCTGGCCAACCCCCAGACCTGGGATGTGGCCAGCTCTGGCAGGTATAGGATTATCATAGACGCTGGTATTGTTAGGCCTATTCCTGTTGAGAAGATTCCGCGCTGGCAGCCTGATAAGGTTTTGAGAATCTTCCAGGAGCCGCAGCGCTTCCTGAAGGCTGGCGACCTTGAGGAGACTGTCAAGCGGTTTAACAAGCTGATGTGGTTTGAGCCGAACAAGGTGTTTAGCGCTGTCCCGATTATGTGGAACTTTGACTCGCTAACCTACCTGCCAGAGATGCTCCCATACCAAGAGCGCGGCGCCCAGTATCGCGATGTAGAGTATGGAGAGCTCTGGAACCCAGAGTGGAAGGGACACACAGCCATGCAGGATGAGGCGTTTACCGTCTTCACAGAGGTGGCCAACTACCTAGACGCGACGAAGCAGATTACGATAACGAGCGCCATCACGAACCTAAGCCAGCAGGAGGTTGACCAGATATATGACTACCTGCTCCCGATAGTTAAGGACGGGTTCATCAAGACCTTCTGGTTCAAGTATGGTGATATTGTATCGCTTATGTCCACCCGCGAGATATGGATAGCGAGCACTTGGCAGCCTGTTAGCTTTGACACGCGTAAGGCTGGGACTCCAGCGTATTATGCTGCGCTCAAGCATGGGCCGTTCTTCTGGTATAACTCCACATACGTCTCCAAGATGATTGACGACGCTACGGCTGAGGAGGCTATGAAGCTGGTTAACTGGCAGCTCAGCCTCTTTACGCAGCTCCTCTACACCAGGCAGGGCTATCCGACGCCTGCTTATGGGTGGGATGATTACAAGAACGCTATGGGGGACGAGTTTTATGACTGGTTCTATAATGGGAAGGCAACCTACCTGCCCATTAATGAGGTTCTTAAGATAACGTTCCCAGACAAGCCTGACTTGGCTGAGCTTCCAGAGAGGTTGCAGCACGCTCTCTTCGTCCCAGACCTATACTTCAAGCACTTCTGGGTTGGTGAGCCGCCTAGGACAGGCTCTCCGCATCCGAAGGGGAACATAAGAGACCTGGGCTCGGTTCAGGAGAAGGAGGAGATGACGCGCTACTTCCTCTCGCCAGACCTGCCAGACAACAACGACTACTACGTCAAGAAGTATGAGGAGCTGAAGGCGCTGGTTCCAAAGTAAGTCGCATATCTTTCCTCATATCTCCAGCGTCTCCAAGCCATAGTCTCGTCTCATCTCCTTTTTTCTTTCTTCAGCTCTGCGCGTCCGCTTGAGGTAGTAGTATTCTTGTTCCGATAGTTTTCTTCCCCTGATTCCAGCGTCTAGCCGTAGGATTGTGTATGCTGCTGTTAGGGCGTTCTCTATTGCTGTTTTCTTTGTCTGGCTGTGGTCTATTATCAGCGCATCCCACGTGTCGCTGACTTCTTGGCTGTCTGCGTTGAAGCCATGCGTCGTTCTCCCCCTCTCGTGCTCTCTCCTAATTGTGGTGAGCGTGTTAATCGGGTCTGCGCCAGCGTTCTGGGCTAGGAAGCTTATCAGCTCCTCAAACGCCCCAGCAATCCATATGAGGGCTAGCTGAACCCTTGACGGTAGCTTCAGCGCATACTCCGTGAGTGCTCTGCTTATCTCCTCCTCGGCTGCTCCTCCCCCAGGCACGAAGCGCGGCGAGCCGCGTACCGCGTGGATGTAGGTGGTTGCGCTCTTTATCTTCTCCTCAAAATCCATCAACCCGCGCTCATCGGGGCTTGCGAGGATTACGGTTAGCTGATGCCTGTTCTTACAGCCCTTGAAGAACACCCACTCCTTATTGACTATCTTCCTGGACTCTACCACCTCGGCATAGCCCAGGTCTTCCCGTGAGATTTTGTTGAACGCTTTGGTGGGTTTTGCTCCTGTTGCCTCTGCTAGGCTTCTAACCTCTGGCGGCGAGAAGCGGCGTATTATCATGGCCTTGTTCTCTATGAATGTGGGGAATACCGCCTCGTCTACGCCTTTCTCCACCACGACGACGTTGGCCCCGCTCTCCAGTATCTCCCTAGCGTAGTTGATGAGCAGCGCTCTGCGCGCTACGTGGCCTCTCGCCATCTCGCCTGGCTCTCCCCACTCATGGCTTATCCTCAGGCTACGCCCAACCTTCTGCGGCATCACCAGCCCGCCCAGCAGGATAGCAACACGCGCGCCGCGTATGGTCTTGGTTATCTCTGGGTGCGGAAGCTCCTTCGGATACGCTACCCCATCAACCAGCACCGAGTCTGATATTGAGGAGCTTTTCACAGTCCTGAAGTCTATGAGCTCGCGTATGGGCTTCGCGGCGGTGTGGCTGGGCGTTATGTGCCCCAGTATCTCGCGGGTTATCTTCGCCGCCTTCTCAGCGTGGGCTGGAGAGACCCAGCTCTTGGCCCTTCTTATGAGCGTCTCCTCAAGGTGCGGGCTGGGCGTTATCTCTCTTGAGAGCCTATCCACGGCCTCGCCAGCTATACGTAGCGCCTCGCTCACGGCGCTTAGGCAGTCTGCCCTGCTCACATATCCACGCGCTAGAAGCTCGCTACAGTTCCTCACCACCAGCGCCGCTAGGAGGCTGGCATATACGCTGTGGTCTCCATACTCGCGCTCCAGCGAGAGGCCAGCGCCCAGCAAAATCTGGGCAAGGGGGTTGATTATCTTCACATGCCGCATAGCTAGGCTAAGGCTGTTGGACGTTATGACGAGACCACGCTGGTCTGTCATCATCTTATACATCTTATACGGCCCCAGCATGGTCTTGAGAAAATCAACAACCCACGAGGCGGTTATGCGCACATGGTCGGTGAACTCGCCGCCAGCTAGGTATGCGGCGTCTAGGCTTAGGACAGCGGAGGGAAAGCCGTGCTTGTATATCGTCGGCTGTGGAGCCTTCTCATGTGGTAGTGGTAGGAGCGTGGAGTCGCGCTCAGACACCTTACGATAACCAGCGTCAAGGCGCTTCAGGAGCTCGCGCTGTACAACGTCTGGGATGAAGTCGCGTCCGCGCCTCTCGTCTGCCAAGCTCATGGCCTCGCGAGCGGGAGTATCAGGCCTGCTGCCTCACGGTCTTGGTCAGGAGATAAGCGAAGACCAGGAAACCGAGGAACGACACGGCCGAGATTAGAGTTCCAGCGGCATACCACTTGGGCGTCAGTGGGTTGACGCCGAGCTGCGTGTTGATGAATGTTGAGAGCGTCCCTATCCCCTTCATGGCGAACTGCGTCCTAATCACCTCACCCCACGAGAGCAGAAAACCAAGAATCGCAGCCGAGATTACCTCGTAGATTATGAGGGGCAGGGTTATCCTCCTGAAAATCATCAGAGGAGGAGCCTTAAGCACAGCAGCGGCCTGCTCATAGAACAGCAGGTTAGGGTCAAAGCGCGCCATCATCAGTATAAGGCCGAACGGGACTACGTAGATTACGTTTATCAGCGCCGCGCTCCAGAAGGAGAACGGGAGGTTAAGCAGCCTGAAGAGGAAGTTAACGCCCAGGCCGACTGTTACGCCTGGTGTGAGGAATCCTAGGAGGAAGAGGTAGAAGAGGAAGTTACGGCCTGCCATTCTACGTCTAAAAGCCAGTGCGGTGGTTGTAACCAGCACCATCGCCATAAGCGCTACTACTATTGAGACCGTGAAGGAGTTTCGCAGCGCGGCGAAGAACTGCCTATCGTAGAAGAGCGAGACGTAAGCGGCGTACTCGTAGCCTGTGGGCGGCTTGAGATACCAGTCAAGGGTGAAGCGCTCTATCGGGAAGCTTATGTTTGCGCCTGACTTGAATGAGAGGAGGACGACGAAGACCAGAGGTAGGTAGATTATCAGGATTATGATGGCGATGTATGTCTTGACTAGGAAGTCTGGTATCTTCATTCTACTCCACCAGCTTCTTTATATCAACTATCTTGAAGAGTATGACCAGCACGGCCAGCGAGATTAGTATGAGCACCGTTGACTGCGTCGCCGCGTACGGCCAGACGAAGTTGGCCGCGAAGTTGGCTACCGAGAGGCCGAGAACCTGTATCCCGCCAGCCCATAGCGAGGGCGTAATATAGTCGCCCAGCGTATTGACGAAGACGAAGGTCAGCCCAACTATGACGCCTGGGAGCGAGAGCTTGAAGATAATCTCATAGAAGACCCTATGCGGCGGAGACTTCAGCACGCGGGCGGCGTTTATCACGTCGGGGTCTATCCTACTCAGGGCGAGGTATATCGGGAATATCATGAAGAGGAGGTTTGACTGGAGCCAGATGATTATCAGCGTCCAGCGCGAGAAGAGGAGTGAGACGGGCTGATGAACTATGTTGAAGTATTGGAGCAGGTAATTGACTATGCCGCTCTCGCCCAGTATGGGTATCCAGGCTATCGTCCTGACGTTCCAGTCTATCAGGAAAGGCACTAGGAGTAGGCTGATTATGAGGTTCCTTGTCTTTATGCTCTTTATCCTGAACGCCATGAAGTAGGCCGCTGGGTATCCTACGAGTAGTGCTACTAGGCTGGCGAGTAGCGACATCCCGAAGGTGTTGGCTAGGATTGTGGGCGTCTGCGGCGAGGTGAAGAACTCAATATAGTTCTCCACCGTGAATATGGGGTTAGTGAAGCTGAACTCCTGCATGAAGCTTATCACAACGGTGAGGAGAAGTGGTATAACTAGGAAGAATGCTATGACTAACAGCCCAGGTAGCAGTAGTATGTAGTTCATTATCTTCGGTGGTCTGGCGCTCATCTCACTTCCCGTAGATAAGCTCCTCTATATCCACGCCCTCAACCACGCTGGGCTTGGACACGATGGTCGCCTTCGTGTAGGGCCATGTGAGCGTGAGCTGCTCACCAACCTTTGCCGTGAAGGGCTCGTTAGCTGAGATTACCGACTTAACCCGCGTCTGCGCGTCTGCGCTGAAGACAAGCTCCAAGAAGTGGCCGAAGTAGTAGTATGTGTTGAAATATACCGAGAGCCTGTTATCCTGGCCGCTGTCCTCCCTGGCTACGCGCACATGCTCTGGCCTGACGATATACGCTACCCTCCTGCCGACGAGGTCGCGCGCGTTCTCCGCTGCTGGGTGGCGTGCCTTGAATGTGCCGAACTCCGTCTTAACCCAAACCGCGTCTGGCGAGACCTCCTCAACAGTGCCCGCGAAGGTGTTGAGCTCGCCCACGAAGCGGGCTGCGAAGAGCGTCTGGGGGTCGTTGTATATCTGCGTGGGCGTGCCTATCTGCTCCACGAGGCCGCTGTTCATTATGAGCATCCTATCAGCCAGGCTCAGGCCATGCTCCTGGTCGTGTGTGGTGAGCATGAAGACGCCGCCAATCTCGCGGTGAACCTCCTTCAGCATCTCCGCAAACTTGCGCTGGAGTTGGTAGTCAACGTGGCTGAGCGGCTCGTCTAGTAGTAGGACGCTGGGCCTTATTATGAGCGCCCGCGCCAGGGCTACGCGCTGCCTCTGGCCGCCGCTTATCTCGTTGGGCATCCTGTCCTCAAGCCCCTCAATATGGAGTAGGCGCGTCATCTTCCTCACCTCGCGGTCAATCTCATCCTTATCCTTGCCGAGCATCCTGAGGCCGAATGCTATGTTCTCATAGACGGTCATGTGGGGGAAGAGGGCGAAGTTCTCCAGCATCATGGAAACATCCCTCCTATGCGGTGGGACATTCTTCATATTCTCGCCCTTGATGTAGAGCTCGCCAGAATCGTAGTCAAGTATTCCAGCGATTATCCTCAGTAGGGTGCTCTTACCGCAGCCGCTCGGCCCCATGATGATGAAGAACTCGTTCTCATCAACCTCAAACGAGACCTCCCTCAGTGCCTCTACAGCTCCCTTGTAGCGTTTGGCCAGTTTGCGGGCTTCTACGACCTTAGCCATGCCTACGGCACCTATGTGAGCGTGTTGGCGTGTTTATGGCTGTATGAAGCTGGCTGTCTCAACCTCCTTAAACTGTGATGGTATCCTCCTGTATTTGGGGCGTGGTGTGGGGTATGATGTCCTGCTGTGGCTTATCCCCATAGATACGAGCATCTCCGCATACTTGACCTGCGCTATCCCAGGGTCTATGACAGGTATCCCAACAGCGTCCTGAACCTCCCGCGCCATCCCAATCATGCCAGTGCATCCAAGTATAGCCACGTCAGCGCCATCCTGCTCAACAGCCTTACGCGTCTCCTCCACAAGGAGACGCCTAACCTCATCCCGCTTCTTCTCCAAATCCAAGACAGGAACATTAACATAACGGACTGAAGCAAGCCTATGGCTAAACCCATACTCCCTAACCTTCCTGGAGAAGAGGGGTAGAGTCTCCTTCAAGACCGTTACTATTGAGAACTTCTCACCAAGGGTGGATGCTATGCTCATCGTGGCTATGAGCGGGCCTACCACAGGCTTGTTCACCGCCTCGCGTACTGAGTGGAGCGCGGGGTCTCCCATACAGTCTATTATTATCGCGTCATAATCCTGCTTCGCCGCGCGTACTGCTTTCTCAACTATCCAGGGCGCGGCCAGCTCCTCATCAATATACGTCTCTATTGACGCAGGCCCGAAGTCCAGCGCATCCACGACGAACTCTGTTCCTGGGCTTACCGCTCGCTTAATCTCCTCCCATGTTACGGGCTCTAGGTCGCTGTTCTTCAGGATTGGGAGCAGCACGTATAGTTTCATGTTGCGGCTCACTCGCTAAACTTCGGAAAGATGCTTTATATAACTTTCCTTAAGATTATTAGGGAAAAACGGGATTGTTGTTTAGGGGTTTTATGCCTGCAGCTCGCCAGCGGCCTTGACGCGCACGCGGACAGCGTTGCTGGGCAGGTATGTCAGGAACACCTCGTCAATATCAACGACCTCCACCGTATCCTTCTTAGCCCCAGCCTTGACAGCCTCTTCTATGGCGAGCTCCTTAGCGCGGCTCATGACCTCGCTCCTGCTCGTGTTGTCCAGCGAGAAGACCTTCTCAATCTCGCCTCCAACCTGAGCTATCGCAGCGCCTAGGGCGTTGGCGTACTGGAATGCCTGCGGCCTAATCACCTCAGACACGCCCCTGATTGAGCCGTATCTCTCAGGGGGTATGATTATCCCACCACCCCCGACGAGAACCATTGGCATGTCCTCCTTCCGCGTCTTCACACGCTCAACAGCGTCCTCAAGCATTGCTACTATCTTGTTAGCCACCTTCTCCAGCGTTGGGCGGTCTAGGTTTCTGAGACGCTCAGGCTTCACGTTGGGCTCTTCTATCCTAGCGTAGCCCAAGGCTATCGCCACGTCAGTCGTTGTGAGCGTGTCCCCTCCCCACGCTATCGCGCGCCTCTCCAGCTCGTAGCCGACGCTCTCAGGCCCTATGCTGAAGCCGTTGCTAGATAGCTTGACAACAGTGCCGCCGCCGCAGCCGAAGGATACTAGGTCTGGCATCCTGAAGTTTGTGCGCACGCCGCCAACCTCAACGGCCGCGGCGGACTGGCGTGGAAAGCCGTTAACCAGCATACCAGCCAGCATCGTGGTGCCCCCAATATCAACCACTATGGCGTCCTTGAGGTTTGTCAGGAATGAGGCACCCCTAAAGCTGTTGGTCGGGCCAGAGGCTATCGTGAGTATCGGATACTGCTTCGCGTATTCAACCGACATGAGCGTCCCGTCGTTCTGCGAGAAGTAGAGCTTCGCGTGGATGTCGCGCTCCTCGCATGCTTTCTGTATTGCTTCTGTTGCCGACTGCGCCACCTTAAAGAGCGCTGCGTTGAGTATCGTAGCATTCTCCCTCTCAATCAGCCCTATCCTGCCTATCTTATGCGAGAGCGAGATATGGACACCGTCCCCAGCCAGCTCGCGGATTATGTCATGGACGCGCTGCTCCTGCTCTGGTATGACTGGAGAGAAGACACCAGACACCGCGAATGCCTCTGCTCCCCTCTGGAGAGCGTCCCTCACAACAGCCCTAACCTCGCCATCGCTAAACTCCCCTATCTTCCTACCATCATAGTCGTAGCCTCCCTTCACCGTATACCAGAGCTCGCCGCCGAGAGCGCTGCGCAGGTCGTGTGGCCACCTATACATGGGTGGGATAGCCTTCCCAGCGGGCTCGCAGATACGTATAACCGCAACACGCGCGAGCCTCCGCCTTTCGGTAATCGCGTTGATACAGTGGGTAGTCCCAATCATCACATACCTTATCTCAGAGACGGAGACGCCGCTGGTCTTCAACGCCAGGTCAAGGCTGGCGATTATCCCCTGAGTAACGTCTGGCGTGGTGTTCGTCTTCACCGCAGCTATAATCTCGTTCTTATCCGAGACTATGACCGCGTCGGTATGCGTGCCCCCTACGTCAATCCCAACCTTCAGCGCCATACACAATCACCCAAGTTGCTCGCGGTACTTCTTCTCCTTCTCAGGCGGGAGGCGGGCCCTCCGATAATACTCCCTATGGAGTAGCTCCAACGGCGTGAAGTCAAAATCGTAGCCGAAGTATCTAGGGCCCCACACCTTCAGAGCCTCTGGCGTCCTCATTATCTCTGGTGTCGGTATTCCTATCACCATGACTCTGAAGCCGTATCGTAGGTTCTCCGTCGTTATTGGGAGAGCCCTCTCCATGTCAAGTATTGAGATTATGTCTGGCACCGAGGCTATGACTCTTCCATCAACCTTGGCCACTAGGTTCTCGTTTTGGAAAGTGATGGTTAGCCTGCTCCCCTGATACTCGTCCAGCCCCTCTATCTCCACGCGGCCTACGGCGAAGCCAGCGGTTGTTTGCCGCTCTATGTCTATAATCTTCCCGCGGAAGAGCGGTATGGCCTTCCCGTAGTTCGTCGCCTCTGTAACCTCCATAACCCTCTCCAGCGGCGTCTTCCCAGTTTTGGCCGCGTGTCGTATGGCGTCGCCTATCTTTATCGCGAGCGAGACGCTGTAGTGTATCCCAGTTCTCTTCACCTGCTCGCCTGTCATGACATACTCAGCTAGGTGAGAGGCTCCGCCCATCCTGATTGTGATTCCGCGCGCGAGCCACTCAAGCTGGTAGTTATCTACCGACTCTATTATACACGAGTTCCCACGCTCATCGGACACAACCGCTGGAGCGCCGCTTATGCCGTAGATGTGGAAGGTCTCCATCTGGAGTTCTGGGAATGCCCTACCCATCCCATCCGCATCAACCACTGGAAGCCCAGTCCTCGCAGCAACATTGAACGGCATCGTGGAGTTTATCCCGCCAGACTCAATCGGCATGGTGGCGTCTGCCTTCCTGCCAAGATGCTTCTCCAGCTTACGCATAGACCTAACGGTCTCCTCACCAGATGGTATCCTCTCATTCATTATCGTTGGAGCGCCCATCATGGCTGTCGGTATGATGAACATATCGTCTGGAATCTTGTTGGGGTCTAGAAGCTCCACCTCGCCGTGCTCCTCTATTGCGCGCATCGCCATGAGCATCCCCACGTAGGGGTCTCCACCGCCCCCAGCGCCCAGTATAGCAGCCCCTATGGCTAGGCTCTCCAGCTCATCAACACCAACCTTCACAACAAGCCACCCCCTAGCGCCTTCCGCGCCTAGCCTTCATCTCATCAACACAGAGAGCTATCAGCCTGTCAATGAGAGCGACGAACTTCTCCTCAGACTCCATCACAACATACTTCTCGCGGTCAATCATCTCCTTAACCTCGCTCAGAAACTTGTCAAACCTCTCGCCCTCTATCTTCTGGCCTAGGGCTAGAACCTTGCTCGCGCCATCAACGAGGCGTAGGGGGCCGTAGATATGCGGCTCATCAACACAGCCGCGCGCCGCGGTGAGGAAGAAGAGCGTAAGGTCCATGAAGTCTTGGCTCAGCTGCTTCCCGCTCATCGCAGCTCTACCCCATGCATGTTCAGATACGTTATGCTCCCTCCCTCTCGCCGCTTCAACGGCTTCGGCCTATCTTTTGCTGGATAGCCGACCTGTAGGAGCACGTCGGTCCTGAAGGTGTCTGGTATGTCCAGGACCTTCCTGATACCGACCTCGCTGTATGACTTGGTGAAGCATGTCCCAAGCCCCATAGCGACCGCAGCAACGGCTGCATTCTCAGCGGCGGCTCCAGCGTCTATCAATGAGCAGACATCGCGGCCAAGCCTTCCGAGGCCACGCTCAGCCACCTCCAGGTCTGTGTATATCAGCAAGGCCGCTGGAGCGTTGCTCAGAAAGCCAGGCGCTACCTTCCTAATCATGTCAATCGTATCGGGGTCGTCTATCACCATGACACGGCGGTATGGCGTGTTCCCTCCAGTGGGAGCCTTATGAGCGGCCCACGCGAGCTGGAGCAACTTCTCCCTCTCAACTGGCCTGTCCTCGTAGTGCCGCACCGCTACACGCTTCCTAATAGCATCAAATACATTCACGAGACGTAGCGTTTAACGGGATTTTATAATCTTTAAGAGGTAGGCCTGATGGAGGCGAAGATAATATAACAGACATTTGGCTTTGTCTTTAAGGTATTAACAATCCTTAATGAGGAGAGCCTAACCCCCTCTGCTAGTAGCCAGACTTGGAAGAGGCTGGATAAACATCAACCTCCAGCTTCATCCTACGCGCCGTCTTCAGAACCTTATTCTGGCACTTCTTGAAGTAAGTCCTGAGCTGCTCCTCTGGTATGTATATCCTAGCCGTGTCGTTCTCCAGCTCTATCGTATAGTCCTCAATATGCCTCGCGAGTATCTGGCTGATTATCTTCACCCTCTTGTCCTCTGGCTTCTTCTCCTTAATCGGGACGAAGAAGACGCGCTCACCGAAGACGTATAGCTCATACTCAGGCTCGTCGGTCAGAAAGTTCTTCACTATCACAGTCGGCCTCGCGAGGTCTGCGCGCTTAAGCCCAGTGGGAACCTTCACACTCACCTCAAGCGTGTGAATGCTCGCCACGCTCCCCTTATTCATGAAGATAAGAGTATCAACGATTGAGGGAAGTATCCCAATATCCACCTTGTTGGCAACCCTGTGGAGAGCGTCAATAGGAGAGCTGGCGTGGATTACGCCTATCATCCCAATACCAGCGTAGCGTAGGTCTATGTAGATGTCAAAATCACCCTGCTCCCGCATCTCATCAAAAACAGTATAGTCAGGCCTGCTCAGCAGGAGAACATGATGTAGCTCATTATCCTTTGAGGCGCTCTTGGAGTACTGCGTTATGTCAGGCGGCAGCTTGAGGTCGCGCGGGCTCTCAATAGTCTTCACAACCTTGTTGAGGTTGCGGTAGTACTCCGCCAGGGCTTGGGCGAAGGTTGACTTACCCATCCCAGGAGGCCCAGCTATCAGTATCCCCTCAGCACGCACCGCGAGCCTCTCCATAACGCGAGTCGGCAGCTGGTAGTCCTCAAGCCTAACGCGCACCATAGGCTTAACGACGGTAATCTCCATCCCATCAGAGAGCGGAGGACGCGTAATCACCACACGATAGTCGCCGAGCTGGAGTATCGTCAAGTCAGGCTTATCAATCTCTATGAACGTCTCAGTCCCCAAACTATCATAAGCCTTCTGCATGATATGCGCTATCATGGACTCTATCGCTATCCTATCCATCACGCGGCTGTCTATCTCCTGGAAAACCCAGCTCCCTGGGTGGCCGCGCTTTATCCTAGGCGGGAGCCCCTCCTTCAGGTGGAGGCTCATCACATCGCTGGCGAATATCTCGTCTATGTTGAGCGGTGGCTCTGGTATAACGTACATGCACCTAACCCCCATAGCCTCGGCTACGCGCGCCGTTATCGGGTCTGACGTGAGGAAGGTAAGGCCATTCTCGCGGCAGTACTCTAAGAGCGTCTCGCGCCAGCCAGTATCGTGAGAGACGCTGCCCACAAACTCAACGACAACTCCACGCCTGCTGCTCTCCTCGGTAAGCCTACGCAACCCGTCCAGAGCGGCGGTATCGCCACTAAACGCGCGCTCCTCAACCCGCTTAAGCAGGGCGCGGTGTATCAGGAGCCTAACCGCTCCCCCACCATCACCCAAGAACCCGCGAGCCGCATCAAGCCTAAGAGCAGACTCGTCTAGAAGTATCCTCTCCTGAACCATCCCTTCCCCTTTAACTCAACCCAAACAACCACACGCCACCTATTAAATCAATAATACGCGATATAAAGAAACCCAAAACAGGGACAGGATGCCCCTAACAAACTAGAGACAGAATCATCTATAAAATGAAAACTTCTTAGTCCTCCTAGAGTTTTTCCTCAACCATCTAGTTATGTCAGGAATATCCAGCTTCTCTTCCGCGATAGCAACGACCTTCTCAACACTATCGGCTGGGTATTGGAACTCGTAGCCGTTTAATGCTAGAAAAAGAGAGGTCGCTAATAACGCAGTTCTCTTAATTTCCATCCGCAAATGGATGAAATGATATTATGGCATAAAGTAAGGCCGCTGCCTTCGCAAAAATACCTCTATACGGCTTGTATCCATATGCGTCTATGAATGGGTAGTCTAAACATGCTTTAAGAAGCCCGACGTTACAGCCCTTCGCAGCTCCATACTTCTCAACTATAGAGTGTAGGTAGATAACGTCCTCGTATGAGAGACGTTTATAGATTCTTCTATTCACAGCCTCGCTAACTCTTCAAATATCTCTTTATGCCTCGCTATCTCCGTTTCGGCAAATTTTCTAAGCCAACGCCGCCTCAAGCGCACTGTAACAAACTTCTCCGCGCTCATTTCTTATTCAACACAAAAACATCAGCAGTTTTATATTTTCTCCCATCCCTTAACAGCTGATACCCGCTATTCAAATTTCCAGCGCGTTTTCTCTCTTCGTCGTGCTCCTCTGAAGATTCGTAGGAAGAGGATGATGAGGAGTATTGCGAGGACTATGATTATGAATTTTCCCTGTACTGCTAGTGCTGCCACTCTCTCCTTACCCTGCTAGTATTTTGTTTAGGGTGCGTATTAGCTTGTTGTTCTGGGCTGGTAGTCCTATGCTTATCCGTAGGCAGTTCTCCAGCCCCTTTAGGTGTGCGAGGTTTCTAACCACTAGGCCGTGCCGCATGAGCTTCTCATGGACTTCATCAGCGTTGTGTTTATGTAGTTTTATCAGTATGAAGTTGGCCTCTGACGGGTATGCTGTTATTGTGCTGTGTTTTTGGAGTGCTCTGTGGAGGCGTTCCTTCTCTGCTAGGGTTGCGCTGACCATTTGCTTGAGATGCCGTAGGTCGCGGAGGGCTGTGCTGGCTAGGGCTAGTGAGATTATGCTCAGGCTATTCGGCGGCCTCGCCTTGTTGAGCTCGCGCACAGTCTCCTCGGCTGCTATGATATACCCAACACGCGCTCCAGCAAGAGCGAACGCCTTGGAGAAGGTTCTGACTATGATGAGGTTGCTGTAGCTGTTGGTGAGCTTCGCGAAGGTCTTGCCGCAGTACTCGTAGTATGCCTCGTCAACGACTACTGTGGCGTCGCTCTCTTCAAGCACTTGGCGTAGGGCTTTCTCGTCTAGGGTGTTTCCCGTCGGGTTGTTGGGGCTGCATAGGAAGACCAGCCTCGCTTCTTCAGCTCTGCACGCGGCGATTATGCCTTCTATGTCGTCGCTGAAGTCTTCGTGTCTCTGGACGAATACGGCCTTACCCCCCATGAGCTCTGTCGCGACTCTGAAGTATGAGTATGTGGGCGCCGAGATTACTGCCGCGCTCCCCTGGTCTAGGAACGTCTTGGCCACTATGTCCAACGCCTCATCAGCCCCGTTGGTTATGACGAAGCGCTCAACGTCCATGCCTGTGTATTTTGAGAGGTCTTCGCGTAGTGCGCGGTACGAGGTGTCTGGGTAGAGGTTTACCTGCATCTTCTCCAGATTCTTGGCTATCTTGGCTAGCCATTTCTTTGGGGTGTAGGGTGATGTGTTTAGGTCTAGGCGCGCGACTTGGCTTGGTCTGAGGCCGTAGCGCCGTGCTATTTCGCTGGTTGAGGGCTCCCAGGAGTATGGCTCAAACTGCTGTATGAGCGGTCGTGTCTTCATCGCTGCCCATGCGCTTACTAGAGCGTGGTAATATCCGTTGCCTTCACCAGCTCCAGAACCTCTCCACCGCTACGCCTCTACGCGGCTCCCGTATAGCTGAATATACTGCCAGGGCTAGTGAGATTACATAATCGTCATGCGCTCCTTCGGGGGCTTCGTAGCGTGTCCCGCTTTTTCCCAGCTTTCTCTGGAACATGCTGAGCTGGTTTATCAGCTCCGTCGCGTCCGCTGGTATTGTTAGCCGCCTGTTCTGGATTAGGTTACAGAGGGTAGTTGCTAGGGCTTCCTTGATGCTTGAGGTTATCGTAATCCCCTCGGTCTGCGGCAGTCTAGATGCGAGCCGCTCATAGAGCGGTAGCCCCATCCCAGTCTTATCAACAGCTATGCAGACAGGCCTAAGCCGCGTTGCTGCCTCCTCAATAACCCTTAGCTGCTGACCGAAGTCTGCTCCGCGAAGCTCACGCAGATATACTACGCGCAGACCACCATCAGGCAGGAGCTCCACCCCCGTTATGACCGTTGAGTCGCGGTATCTCCCGAAGTCTATGCCCATAAAGACTGGGTTCTCCACACGCTCAGGCTCAGGAGTATAGTCCGAGACACATGCTAGTATGGCGTCGTATGGTATTAGGGCGCCGCGCTCATCCAGAAACTCCAGCTCCATCTCCTGCCTAAACTCAGTATGCGTGAGTATCGTGCGGAGCTCTCTAATCTCTTCCTCGCTTATGTGCTTGCACTCGGAGTAGTGGGCGCTGTGTAGGCTCCAGCCCTTTTTCCTCTTTCCCGCCTGGTATGCCTCGTGGAACCAGCCTCTCTTTCCTTTTGGTGTGGAGACTAGCGTTATCCTCCCGCGTTGTGCTGTTGTGGTGAAGGCTGCTGCTGTCTTGAGCTGGAAGTCGTCCCTGAACATGGCCGCCTCGTCTATGTAGATGTGGTCTGCGCGGTAGCCTCTCACGCCGTCAGGATTGTTAGGCAGACTGATTATCCGCGAGCCGTTTGGAAACTCCACACGCGTACGCGTCTCGCTCACGACAGCGCTGAAACGGTAAGCCTCGCCGCAGAAACGGATGCTAACACCCTGGAAACTCCTTACAAGCTCCTTAACCCTGCGGAAAAGCTCCAGGCACTGCTTCATGGAGTAGGACATGAGGAGAACTAGGTAATTGTGATTCATGGCGCAGTCAAGGAATGACTCTAGTGCTATTAGGAATGAGCCGCCCACGCCCCTACTCTTCACCAACACGCGGAAACGCGACTCGTCGTCAAGAAAGCGGCGCTGCCACTCGTAGAGGCGAATCGCCGAGCCGCTGGCTAGTAGGAGAAGCTGGGCCAGCTCGCTCCTCCTCAAAGAGAGTGCTACACCTCTTAAGAGCCTATGCCGCCGAGGGCCTCGTCCAGCATCTCTTGGATGATGCGCTTAAGCCTCTCGCAGTCGCCGCGTGTTCTGGCACGCCCCTCAACCAGCAAGTCCTCACCAACGCGCCTGACCGCGCAGCTAACGCCTAGGAGAATCTCATCACCTTGTTGCGCTGATTCTACATGTCTGCGCTGAGTCTTGATGAGCCAGCTCATAGTGTTGGATGCTGAGGCTATGCTTATAACGGCGAGACCCCGCTTTGAAGCCTGGCCTCAAGCCTAGCAACCTTATACGCCAAGACTGCCACCACCGCCTTGAGGTCATAACCCCTCCCGCGCCTGCATATCGCTGGAAGCTCCTCCGCGAGGAACCCTATCTCCTCTTCTCTCCTCCCCTCCCTACGCGTGAAGCGCCGCGGCCTAGGGAGGCTGACGCTAAGCTCCTCATCCGACAGCTCTCCTACGGTGTCTTTGGAGCCTATGCTGGAAGCCACCGTAACGTTGGCTGTGATGACGTCGTTCAGGTAGTTTTCCTGGTCTCCCAGTATTATGGTGTTGGGCTGGGCTGGCATTAGGCGTCCATCCTCTGTCAGGCGCATGGCTGGCATGTCAAGCGGTATTAGCTCCACGCTTGACGTGCTAGCATCTTTCCTGACGCCCAGGCTTCCCGATTCCACAGCGCTCAAACGCGCGTTAAGAGCTGTGTTCTCCTGCTCTAGCAGCGCTACCCTATCCCTCAGCGCCTGGTTCTCGCTCTCCAGCAGCGTTATCCTCTCCCTGAGCAGGCTGTTCTCAGCCTCAAGAGCGGCGAGGAGATTCTTCACCTTCTCCGCCTGCTGCTTCTCCAGCCCCGTCTCGCCGTCTATGTAGCGCATGACTACTCAACCCCCAGCAGGTCGCATGTGGCCTGACCATCAACCACCTGCAACTTCTTCACAGGCGTTCTGAACGCCTCGCTCACTTGGTATAGGTCTCCTGCGTTGGCTAGGTAGATGCTTGTCTTGTCGTTCAGCCTAACCAGCGTGCCTGCCTGCTCAGCCTTCACCTGGAGCAGGTATAGCTCTGAGAAGCCGAAGTCCCTAGGATAAACAGGATTCTTATCATATTTTATCCTGGGCTGGAACTTACCATAATCGGCCTGCCCATCCCCGTTGGCTGCTATTATCCACTCCAAGCTACCATAGTTATCTACTAATGGGTCGTCATTTATTGTGAGGATTGTAGGCGTGGTATTGCTTGTGGAGACGGGCGTGGATAGACTCTTATCTATAATCAAGTAGATGTTGATGCTTCCCGTGTTGGCGTAGGCGCTTACCTCCGCGGAGCCCGTTGCACTACCAGGCGCCTTGGGATAGTTATACGTTCCCTGGTAGAGTATCACGAGCTCATAGCCAGATACATCTACTCTATGGTCTTCAGTATTTGGCGTCCATGAAGACCCGCCATCAGTCGTATAAACGCTGTTCAAGCTAGGGTTAGTGTCATTCCCCGCTGGGTCTAGGTAGAGGTCGTATCTATTATTAGCGTCTCCATCTTTTGCTGATAAGACAATAAATACCTGCTCGTTTTGCCGAAGGAAGATATCTTTTGACAGAGTTAGGTTTTGCAGACCAGCGGTAGAAGATATGCTGCTTGCTGGTATGTTTTCAGTATAAATCTGTTTGTCTGGGATTAGAAGTTCTTTATCTTGATAGACACGGAAACCCTCGTCATCGGTATTTACTACTGTCCATGAGGACCCGCCGTCGGTAGAGTAAATTCTGGTCCCGCCAGCGTAAGCGTCAGAGCCAGCCCGCGCGGTCCAATAATTATTATTGGAATCGCCGCCGTTATTAAGCTGATGCAACACGATGGCATACATAGTATTAGCTGTCGGAGTGAAGGCGGGGCTAAACGTGGCATCCACCCAAGCGTGAGCGTTATCAGGAACTGATGACGCGGGAATTGTTGTGCTGGCGAGTATATTTGATGTGGGAACACCATTAGAAGTTTCCCTGATTTCCACAACTAGGTCGCTGGGATTGGATAAATATTCACGACGTATGTAACATGATATTTTTGGTATCGGGTCATTCGTTGCAACAGTAAAAGTTTGTCCAGCCCAATTCAAACCATATATGCTGGTGCTAAAATAGCCAGTATTCTCTTGATATTCTGCTTTTACTGTTTTCCTAACGCCTGAAAGTTTAGCCGTATATATTTCCAGAGTCAGGTCTGGCGGCGCACCTACCTTAGCAATATAGGGGCTAATGATAGTTATTCTACTGTTTTTGCTCGGCTGGATGAGCTGCCCCGCCTTATTGCTGCCATAAACTTGTTGAACCGCGCCAGTTCCGCCTACTGATTCCAAGGTCTGTAACGATGTTGAGGCGTTGAAGCTCTTGGCAGTGTTATCTACTATCTGCGCGTCTAGCGGTTCGGTTTGGTTGTATGGCCACCTAAGCGCTATTGCCTCAAGCTCCGTGTATATTATCTGCTCAGTCATCCCTAGCTCTCCCTCCACACCAGCTTGGCCAGCTTTACGCGGTGGGGCTTGGCCGTTTGTGTTGGCCGTGTTATGGTGAAGCGCATGACCAGCTTCTCCCTGAGAGCTGGCTGGAAGACATAATCGCTATCAACGCTCAGGCTTGGTAGTGATGTTATGAGGCTCATCCAGTTTATGTTGCTCTTGTCTGGCGCTCCTATGCCCGCCATGCTGCTTAATGCTATCGTGTATCTTGCCCATACCCCGCCTTTGAGAGCTATGCTGCCGCTGAGATAGTTGCTCTGGTCTGTGTGCAGCCTTATCTCCAGCGTGCCGTCGCTGGGCGTGTAGAGGTAGAGGACCATGTAGCGGTGCTCCCTGATGCTCCAGCCAGCGTCGCGCGTCTTCGGGAATATCAGCTCCATGCTCGCCGCGCTGGTGTCGCGCTCCGCTGTGATTGACCACCATGATACAGCGCCCATAGGGGAGGCGCTTAGCACAGCGTTAACCGCGCCCCACTCGTGGGAGTTCTGCTCAGTCCACGCACCAAAGCTGCGCGGGAGGTAGGGTATCTCATAGTCCTGGGGTATGTTGAGAGCTATCGCCCCGCCGTCAGCCCTGAGGAGGTCAACCCTGAGAGAGCCCTCTCCATCCTCGGCATCGTAGTATGCTCTCAGCCACCTGCTAAAGAGCTGCGACGACGGGTATGATATGAAGTCAAAGCTCCCGCTTGTCGCTCCTGCTATGAGCGTCGCATAGCCGTCTTGGTCTATTGTTATGTTTGTTGCGTTGGCTATGTTTAGGGGCGGCTTGTTGTAGTGGCGCACAGTCTTTCCCCGTGCCTGTATCTTCACAGCCCCCTGCGCTAGTATGGTTGCTTGATAGACTGTTGAGACCATCTCTGGCGCTGTTAGGCGCTGGCCGAAGAGCGCTGCCTCGTCCCCGCCTAGCCTGTCGCTCAGCAGCTCCTCCAGCAGCTCGCGCCTCCCGCCTAGGGTAATCCACCTAAAGACGCTGGCGGGCTCATACTCCATCTCAACAACTACCATGTCCTCCCCAGCTATCCCCATGCTCGGCAGGCTCACCGTTATCGTGTCCCCAAGGTCTGGAGACAAGCTCTCATAAGCGCGCCTATGGAGAGCTAGACGTAGCTGCTTGCTGTATTCCTTGCTGAGCTGGAGCCTCACGCTGGCGCGGCGCTGGGCTTCGCCCTGGTCTGTGAGGAACGGGTCATGGACTATGAGCGGCATGTCCCCAGCCCCCTCGCTCACGTCTGCCAGCACCTCGCCCCCTGAGCCGACATAGATTACGCGGTTCCTCATCCTCCACCTATCCTCGCCATACTCCGCAGATGCTACATCGTCCTCGCTTACCACGCCGATTGGAGCGCCGACGCTCTTCGGCTTGAAGTATAGCCTGCCGCCAGGCTTCATCCTGAGCCAGTAGTTCGTCCCACGCGCTACTGAGAGCATTACATCAAGGGCTGAGCGGTTCTCTATCTCCCAGGGCTTCATGAGCGTCTCCCCGTCATCCACGTTTGTCGTGTCAACGCCGCTCTCAAGGGATGCGAGGTCGCGTATTATCTCGCCAGCCAGCGTCCCCGCTGGATAGCTCCTATAAACTATGTGCCTCTCATAGTTGATTAGCTTGGTGTATGCTGTTATGCTTGCGCGCGTTATGTCGCTGCTTCTCTTGCGTGTTTCGCGCTCGTAGATTATGCCCTCAAAAGTTGTGGCGCCGCCCTCGGATAGGGTTATGGTGTTTCCCACATCCAAGTCGCTTAGGCTGGCGTTGAAGAGCTCCGCGTCAAGGCTCTCCATTACACCATTCCTGAAGCGCCTCACCACCCGCGTGGAGCGTGTGGTGTAGTCTATGCC
>WAQC01000071.1 GCA_015520425.1 Candidatus Pelearchaeum sp.
GAGTTAGGGTTGACGAGGAGGAGCAGCTAAAGCTTCCTGAAGAGGTGCATGAGGTTGAGCAGGCTGTAGAAGCCCAGCAGTTTGTTGCTGGCGAGGAGGGTATCGCAGGGGAGAATGTGAGCGAAGCACGTGAGTTTAATCCCAGCGAGGAGCGTAAAGAGGAGGAGACACAAAGCCATGAGCAGCAAGCTCAGGTAGAGGAGCAGAAGGATGGCGGGGAGAGTCAGCCCCAACAACAGGAACAGAAGATAGAAGAGAAGCAAGAGGGCGAGAAGAAACAAGAGCCTGAAGAGAGGACAGCAGAACAACCACAGATTGAGGAGAAGTCCGAAACTGGTCAGGAGACTAATAGCGAGATGCAAGCCGCTGAGATTTATAGGAAGAGGATAAGCGAGCTACGGCAGCTTCGTAGCCGCGTTAGGGAGCTTAGGCGACAACTCCTAGACTACTCTGTATCTGATTGAGGTCAAACTCCCCGCTCTTCAGCATCTTCAGGAACTCCTTGGCCCCTATCAGCTTACTCCTCTTAATCAGCTCAAAGACCTCGTAGTAGCCCGTTATACCAGCCTCGCCAGCTAGCCTGAGTATCTCAGCCCTATCCTCAAGCTCTTCGTAAATCTTCTTAATCTGATTACGCGGAATGCCGCGCATAGCGGCTATCCTCTCCTCAAGCAAAGCACTACTCCCCACACCCTTAAAGCTGAATGTATCCGTAACAGGGTCCCATGCAAACACTTCTATGTAGTTGAACCTCTTCTCAAAGGTGTCGTAGCCCAGTATCTCATATATCCCCAGGACGCGTCTTACCAGCTTGCCCGTCTTTGGGTGGCGGACAGCGCTCTGTATTGTTATGGCGTTGAGGCTGTCTATGTATGTCTTGGGTATCTCAATTGGTGGTGATATTAGTCGCTGGATTAGCTTCTCCACACTACCCGCGTGGAAGGTTGCTATGGTTCCATGCCCAGTCTGCATGGCCTGGAAAGCTACGTTCCCCTCCCTACCGCGTATCTCGCCCACGATGATGTAGTTAGGCCTCTGACGCAGCGCAGCCCTAAGAAGCTCAAAGAGGTCAATCTTACTACTCTCACCGCCCTCGCGGGTAACCTCCCTAACCCAGTTGGCGTGTGGGACGACAACCTCGGGCGTGTCCTCTATGCTCACTATCTTGTAGTAGAATGGTATGAAGGCTGTTACGGCTTTTAGAAGCGTCGTCTTGCCGCTGGCTGTTTCGCCGCAGAACCAGACGTTCATGTTGCTGTCAAAGAGAAGCCAGAGGTATGCCGCCATCTTGTAGTCAAGCGTATTAGCCTTGCAGAGCTGGACTATGCTCATGGGGATTGGTGTGAATTTTCTTATCGTGAGGTTTGGCCCCTTGAGGCTGACATCCTCGCTATACACTATGTTTATTCTTGAGCCGTCTGGGAGAGCGCCGTCTATTATTGGCCTCCTCTGCGAGACTGGCCTGCCTATCCTCTCGCCAATCATCTCAACATAAGCCTTAAGACTCTCGGCGTCAAAGGTTACAGTCGTCTCGCAGCTCTCAAATATCTTATGCTCAACAAACACTGGCCCAGCTCCTGGGACGCTTATGTCCTCAACATAGTTGTCCCGTACTATCGGCTCTATCGGCCCTATCCCCACCTTATCGCGGAGCAGGATATACTCAACCGCCTTAAACGTGTCTTTGTGCATTATGAGCTTGTCTCCGCTTACGATGAATGAGCCGAACTTCACGCCTTTGTTTGAGACCTTGATGACGCGGCGGAGGAGCTTCTTCAGGAGCTGCGCCTTCTCGTCAAGTGTTCTATAGTCCCATCTCTCGTCTATGCTCGCTGCCATAGCTGCTTCCACCGCCTTCATAATCTTCTTGCTCTTCTCAGGCGGTAGCATCGGCTCTACAGGCGAGTATAGGCGGCGCTCATTGCTCCCGCGAGATTTGACGTGTATGAACACCGACTCGCCAACCGAGTAGATTATGCTGTGTATCTGGCTCCAGAGAGCGCCTATATGCTTGTCCAAGTCCCCTGAGAGCTTCTCCACGTACAGCGTGCCCACTGGGGCGTTGTGCAGATACTCGTGGAGATGCCTGTTGTTATCTATTGCGCGTCGTAGGTCTGCGTCCCCGAAGTTGTAGATGTCGCAGACCTTGGGGTTGTTGAGGCAGGACTCCACGCCCATCTTCTGCGCATTAGCGCAGCTCAACAATTCCCCCACCTGTCTGGGAGAGGGCTTCTATGAGCCTGACAAGGAGGAGCAACTCAGGGTCTCCTGGGTTGCGCTCATACTTCCTTATGACGAGTAGGAGTATCTCGTGCCACATCGTCCTATCCACAGCTATCCCCTCCTTATCGGGCATGGTTCGTAGGGCTGCCGATAGTTTGTTGAACGAGGCGGCGCTCAGCCAGCCCATATTTCTGAAAGTGGAGAGCATGTCAAGCGCGGCTTTTGAGCCTATTATGCTTGTCATGAATCCAGCAAGTATGAGCGTGTTAAGGGGCTCAAAGTTTATACCCCCTACTGGGCTGTGTGTCTCTGGGAGAGGCTCCTCGTCGCAGTCAGGCCTAGCCATGATGGGGGGAGATGGCTGCTGTTGTGGCTGCTGAGGCTGTTCCTGAGCCTGCTCCTGTTGAATCTCCACGCTGGGAGGTGGCTGCTGCGCGGCTAGACTCTCCAGCCGCTTAACGCCGATACGAACCGCCTCAATAAGCTCCTTATCAGGCTCTTCTTCCTCTCCCATATTACATCAACACAACTATCAAACAAGCAGCCTTGTTTATAGTTTGGAGTTAAACCCAGTGAATAACTCAGTGTTCGTCTAGGCAGTTTCTCTAAAATCAATTAGCATCTCGCATTTCTAACAACATACGGTGATGGAGATGAACGTGATACCTGGTTGGATTGAATCACTTCACTATGCTGGTACTGGGAGGTGAGGCTATGGCATGATACGGCGGATAAAGTCTAGGATAATCTGGAAGATAAGCGTGCTGGTGGCGGTGCAGATAGCGATATTAGTAGTGGGAGCAGCTTACATGGCCTACCTCCAGTCGGAAGGCCAGCAGCTAGGCAACTCCGTCAATATGGCGGGAAAAACCAGATTTCTCACAGCCAACCTTCTAAGAGTGCTAGAAGAATACACCACAGGTGAAGCCAGCGAAGAAGAAGTGAATCAAGCCATGAAACAGCTGGAAGACACGCTGCATATAGTGAAAACTGGAGGAGTGGTCCCAGGGACGGAGATAACGTTAGACCCATTGCCAGAAGATTTAATCGGCTTATGGGAGGACGCGGAGAAGAAATGGAAGACTCTACAGGAAGCTATAGATGTTGTGCGCGAGAAGGTTGCTAGGGGAGATTTTGAAAGCATAGAGAGGGAGGACGACGCGAAGTTGGAAGAATTGACATTCGCGCTCGTAGATGCTGAGAACAAACTTACAAACATGCTAGGCCGTTATGTGAAGCAAATATCAGGCGAGCTGATGACCCTCCAGGTTATAGTCGGCGGAGTTAATGCGGGTGTTCTGCTGCTCATATTATACTTCATCGCTAGGATGCTACGCCCCATAGGCGCCCTCCAGCAGACCGCAGCGGTAATCAGCAGCGGAGACCTTACAAAGGATGTTGAGGTGAAGAGCTCTGACGAGATAGGCAGGCTCGCTTCCGCTTTCAGCGAGATGAGCAAAGGGTTGCGTAATATTGTTGGCCAGAGCAGGGCTATAGCTTCTGATATAGCCTCCGCAACACAACAGACAGCGGCTTCTATAGAGCAGGTGAATAGCTCGGTTCAGCAGCTAACATCCACGATACAGCAGATAGCTAATGGCTCGCAGACGCAGTCGCAGGAGCTGGAGAAGACCAACAGGGTTATTGAGCGGCTTAACACCACGATGAAGGAGCTTGCCGAGAGAGCTCAGAGCGCAGCGGAGCACTCAGCCAACGTTGGCAGGATTTCGGAGCAGGGTGGCAGAGCAGCATCCCAAGCTGCTGAGAAGATGTCCAACATAATCAGGGTGGCAAGCGAATCCAGCGAGATGGTCAAAAGACTAGCCGAGAGAACCAGCCAGATAACCACAGCGCTGGACGTCATACGCAAGATAGCAGACCAGACAAACCTCTTAGCTCTTAACGCTGCTATTGAGGCTGCCCGCGCAGGCGAGGCAGGAAGAGGCTTCGCGGTGGTAGCTGACGAGGTTAGGAGACTTGCAGAAGGCTCGGCCAAGGCGTCTGAAGAGATAGCTGCGATAATCAAGCAGGTTCAGGAGGAGGCCGACTTAACGGTAAAGAGCATAGAGACGGCCTCAAAAGAGATAACCGAGGGTAGGGAAGTTATAGACGAGGCCCTAAAATCGCTCAAGGATGTTGCCGAGAGGATTCAGGTGGTTGCTTCCAATGCTGAGGAGATTTCAGAAAGTATTCAGCAGCAGGCACAGGCTGTTGAGGAGCTGGCCAAGTCTGCTTCCGAGATAGCTGCTGTAGCTGAGGAGAACGCCGCAGCGACGGAGCAGGCTTCATCTGCGGCTGAGGAGCTTACAGCGAGCATGGAGCAGATTAGCGGCGCCGCACAGCACCTCGCTGAGATGGCGCAGAACCTACAGCACACAATAGCGAGGTTCAAGCTCCCAGACAGGCTTGAGGAAGTCAAGGAAACACAAGCACCACCCAAGCCAGCCGAAGAAAAAGAAACACCACAACCACAGCCAGTACTTGAAGTGGCGAGGTGAGCGGAATGACATTAAACGATAACGGCTCACTGGCGGGAGACACCCTCCAAGTAGTGGTCTTCAGCCTTGTTGATGACGAGACTAATAGACGCGAGGACTACGCGGTTGAGATAGAGCAGGTGCAGGAGATTAGAGCGCTGGAGAGCATAACACGCGTCCCCAACGCACCAAGCCATGTTCGGGGGATAATGAACCTACGCGGAAAGATAATCTCCGTCATAGACCTGAAGAAGAAGCTGGACTTCCCCACAAACGGCGAGATAAACGGGAAATCGCGGATACTCGTGGCTGAGGTGGGCAACTCGCTCATAGGGCTGCTAGTTGACGAGGTTGACCAAGTAATGCGCATATCCACGCGAAACGTGGAGACAAACGCTGCAGGCGGCCTTGAGAACGTGCAATACGTCAAAGGCGTGGCAAAGGCTCATAATAAGCTGATAGTCCTCCTAGACATACCCAAACTCCTCAACAACGACGACATGCAACACAGAGCCAAGGGGAGGAAGTGAGGCAAGCGATGGCCAACTCCGTGAAAGTACTCGTTGTAGATGACGCGGCATTCATGAGAACAGTCCTAAAACAGATACTAATCTCAAACGGTTTCTCACAGGTTTACGAGGCCAAAGACGGCGCAGAGGCGGTGGAGCAGTACAAGAAGGTAAAGCCCGACATCGTAACCATGGATATAGTGATGCCAGGGATGGATGGAATCCAAGCAACCAAAGCGATATTGCAGATAGACCCGCGGGCAAGGATAGTCATGGTTACATCAGTTGAGCAGAAGCATGTCGTTGAGGAGGCCATCCAGCTCGGCGCTAAGGGCTATGTCGTCAAGCCCTTTGACGCCTCAACAGTAGTTGAAGCTCTGAATAAGGTTCTCAAGTCTAGCTGAAGGCTTCGGGGAGAGGATATGGATAGGGTTAGGGTTATGGTGGTAAATGACTCTCCATACATGCGGAAACTCCTCTCAGACATAATCGCTGGCAACGACGGCTTTGAGGTATGCGAGACAGCGGCAGACGGCGCAGAGGCGTTGCGCAAGCTACGTCTAAACAAGCCAGACGTGGTGCTTCTTGACCTAGAGATGCCCAACATGGATGGACTGAGCTTCATAGAGCAAGCCATGAAGACAAGCCCTGTGCCGATAATCGTCGTAAGCGGCTATGGCCAGCGGGGAGCGCAGGTAGTGTTAGACGCTCTAGAAAGCGGGGCGGTTGACTTTGTATCACTTCCCGACGAGCCTAGCAAGATGAAAGAACTCGCCTCAAACCTAACGCTGAAAATACGACTAGCATCCAAAACCAACATACAGAACTTCACGGCGCAGAAGGTATCTAACGCGAAGCCACAGGCCAAGCGTAGCCCACCAGAGAACGGCGCGGCAAACAAGGTGGTGGTTATAGGAGGCTCTACGGGAAGCCCGCGCATAATCAGCAAGATTATGTCAGAGCTACCTGAAGACCTGCCGGCTGGCGTTCTAATCGTCCAGCACATGCCCAACACATTCACCTCAAGCTTCGCCCAGAGGCTTAACTCGGTAAGCGGCCTAACGGTAAAAGAAGCAAACGACGGCGACGTGATAAAAAGCGGAACGGCCCTCCTAGCACCTGGAGACTACCACATGGTAGTTAAGCCAAACCGAAGAGTTGAACTCAATAAAGGCCCACGCAGATTCGGAGTTAGACCATCAGTGAATGTATCTATGATCTCAGCCTCGGAGGTCTACGGCCCTGCTACGGTTGGTGTTCTGCTCTCAGGCATGGGGCATGACGGGGCTTTTGGCATGAAGATGATTAAGAAACGCGGGGGCTACACGATAGCTCAAGACGCAGCTACCTCTGTGGTCTTCGGCATGGCTAAGGCAGCATACGAGATGCACGCAGTGGATAAGCTCCTCCCCGTTGATGAGATTCCTGAAGAGATTGTTAGGGCGGTGAGGCGCGGTGTCTGAGCGTGAGCAGCTAAGGGAGATGTTCATCCAAGAGGCGCATGAACACATACAGCACCTCAACGAGTATCTCCTAAAGCTGGAAGAGGAGCCTGAAAACAGGGAATACCTAGACGCCCTCTTCAGGTCAGCCCACACACTTAAGGGAATGGCAGCAACAATGGAGTATGACCAGATAAGAGAACTCTGCAAGGCCATAGAGGACATCTTTGACAGGCTGCGGAAGGGTGAGGAGAAGCTAAGCCCAGAGATGGCAAGCGCCCTCTTCAAATGCTTTGACATCCTCCAAGAAATGGTTGATGATGAGAACAAGAGGATAGACCTAGATGCCTACCTTAAGCTGCTCTCCAACCCGTCGGAGGCATACGAAGCGGGAGGAGCTGACTCATCATCGCAGCTATCCACCAAGACGCCCACAATACGCGTGAAGATGGAAGACCTAGACACACTCGTCAATCTTGTCGGAGAGCTGATGATAGCCAAGATGCGGCTAGACCAGACAATAACGGGAAGGGCGTCAGACGAGTCGCGTCAGGTCTTGATGTCGCTTGGGCGGCTAATCTCCGACATACAGTACCACACTATGCGCCTACGCCTCGTTCCAGTGGAGCAGATATTCAACAGGTTCCCCAGAATGGTCCGCGACCTCGCGCGGAGCTTGGGCAAGGAGGTTAGGCTGGAGATGGAGGGGCTTGACATAGAGCTTGACCGCACAGTGCTTGACGCGATAACAGACCCGTTGCTACATATACTCAGAAACGCGGTGGACCATGGGATAGAGAGTCCTGAGGAGAGGCGGAGGGCTGGCAAGCCATCCACGGGGACTATCAAGCTCGTGGCAACAAGGGTTGGAGACCGCGTGGCTATAATGGTTGAAGACGACGGCAAGGGCATAGACCTTGAGAAGATTAGAGCACGCGCAATTGAGAGAGGCATAGTGAGCAGGGCGGAAGCCGAGGCCATGAGCGAGGAAGACCTAATAGAGCTTCTAGGCACGCCTGGGCTATCAACATCTGAGAACGTTACAGACGTCTCAGGCAGGGGAGTTGGCTTGGATGTTGTCCGTAGGCAGGTTGAGAGCGTCGGCGGCCAGCTTAAGATTGAGACCAAGAAAGGTCAGGGAACAAGGATGACCATAACGATACCGCTCAGCCTAGCGATAATAGGTGGGCTGGTGGTGAATGTTGGTGAGGAACGCTACATACTTCCGCTCTCAAGCATCACGACGACGGTTCAGGTGGATAGTAGAGAGATAAAGATGATACACGGAAAACCAGTCATAACCCTACGCGACCAAGTCGTTCCAGTAATCTCTGTCGCGGACATTCTGGGAATGTCTAACGGAAGGAACGTGATAATGAACGCTGACGGAGGCGAGAAATATACTGTGGTCGTCATAGACAAGGGTGGGAAGCCATATGGCCTAATCGTTGACTCCTTTGACCGTAAGCAGGAGATAGTGATAAAGCATCTAGACGGATTGAGCATGTCGTCATCCGCCTTCTCTAATGCCACAATACTGCCAGACGGCCGCGTGGCCCTAATCCTGGACCCCACGCTCTTGATTGATATGCATAGTTAATGGAGGTGATGGGTATGAATGGTATGGAGTTGGAAAAATTGGGTGAGATACTCGGCTCGTATGTGGGAGCTGCGGCAGGCTCGTTGGGCAAGCTCTTCAACGAGGGCGTAGCCCACAAGCTACATAAGACCAACGTGATGGAGTTCTCGCAGCTTGAACGAAGCATCAACGCGGTGCCAGAGCAGGAGATTGTGGCGGTCTACATAAAGGGCGAGGGCGACGTTAGGCTTGGGATACTCCTATTCCTCTCTGAAGACAATGCGAAGACCCTCGCTGCCCGTCTCCTGGGAAGCGACACGGCAGAGAAGCTAACAGCGCTGGGCAAGTCAGCGATAGCTGAGATGGGCAACATAATACTAGCAGGCTCGTTCCTCAACGCGCTATCAAAGGCGACTGGCTTCAAGGTGAAGGCATCAGTCCCAGGCCTGGCTATAGATATGTTCAGAACACTGCTGGAGCCGCCCACGATAGATGTGGCAAGCGAGACGGACCAGGTTATAGTAGCGGAGGCGGAGCTTACTCTGGTTGATAGCGCAATAAGCGCAACAGTCCTGATAATACTAGACCCACATGGAGCTGAGAAGCTGCTGACAAACCACAACGGTGGATAAGCTCTATGCATAGAGAGGTGCAGGTTGACATGGGGGGTATAGCGGTATCCAACGACGAGAGCGAGGTGCTCACGACGCTTGTGGGCTCATGCGTAGCGCTCTGCCTCTACGACCCCTACGCCAAGGTAGCTGGGATGGCTCATGTGATGCTCCCTAAGTCAAACAACGGCAGGAGCCCAAACGGCTCTGGAAAGGCTGGGAAATACGCGGACCAGGCTGTTGATAACCTACTCCGCATGATGGCTGAGAAGGGCGCAGAGCCTAGGCGCATCAGGGCGAAGATGGCTGGAGGGGCCAACATGTTCTCTCATGAGGGGAGCAGCACGGTCTTCAACATAGGCGAGAGAAACGCCGAAGAGCTGCGGCGCATACTACGCGAGAGGGGAATACCACTAGTCTCCGAAGATATAGGCGAGAACTATGGAAGACTAACCAGATTCAGCGTAAAAACAGGAGAGCTAGTCGTGGTAGTGCGTAACTCAGGCGAAAGGCGGCTATGACCATCAACGAAGCGCTGAGTGACATCGGCCTAAAAGCAATAATTGACAAAGTCCTACACCAGAGGGGCATAGACCTCCGCAGCTATAAGATAAATTTCCTAAAGAGGAGGATTGACGTGAGGATGAAGGCGCGGGGGCTGAGCAGCTACACCCAGTACCTAGCCCTCCTCAACGAAGACCCCAACGAATACGCAGCGCTCTTTGAAGCCCTCTCCATAAACGTAACAGAATTCTTTAGGGATAGAGACGTATTTCAGGCGTTTGAGCGGTATGTTATTCCCCAGCTAGCCTCAAGGGTGGATGGTGTTAGAGAGCTACAAGTGTGGAGCGCTGGATGCGCAACAGGGGAGGAGGCGTATAGCATAGCCATGATGCTCAGTGAAGCGCGGAAAAACTACGGCAACCTACGCTTTAGGATAATAGCCACCGACGTAAATCCGCGCGCAATAGAAGCAGCCAAGGAAGGCAAATACCCCACTAGCATACGTAGAAACATACCACCCCAACTTTTGGCGAAATACTTTGAACCACTGCCAGACGGTAAGCATTATCAAGTACGTGAAGAGCTCCGAAAAATGATAACATTCAACGTGGGGAATCTAGCCAGCGTCCAAGCACCCCAAAACCTTGACGTAGTTTTTTGCAGGAACGTTATGATGTATTTTGACCGTGAGCTACAGGATAAGCTCCTTACGAAGTTTCACAAAGCCCTAAAACCCTATGGGTATTTGATTCTTGGTAAAAGCGAGACGATAATGGGGCCAACCACAGCGTTATTTGAATCTGTAATGTCCAAGGAGCGGATATACCGAAAGAGGAACGTTGTCTCACCTACCTGAATGGCCAAACATAAACAACCCAGAGCAACATTTATCCATCTTATACTAGATTACGCATGATTTAACTATCAGATTGCAGGATAACAAGTTCCAGATTTATTCTTTCCGATTTAACCTGTGAAATAATCGGATATTTTTGCGTAGTTGTTTTTTAACCCAATCTTCAACCCATCACCATATTATGCCGAGGAATGATGGGCGAGCAGAAAACCATGAGGAAAAACAGTAGGAAGGGGCTGACGGGAATAGAGACGGCGATTATACTGATAGCCTTCGTCATCGTCGCCAGCGCCTTCGCCTTCGCCGTGCTGAACATCGGCTTCCAGAGCACACAGAAGGCACAGGACGTAATCGCCGAGGGCATGAAGCAATCCACATCAAACCTAGAGCTTGACGGAGCAGTAGTAGCGAAAGCCAACACGACATCAGGAAACGTGACAGAGATACGGTTCACCGTCAAGCTCAGCGCAGGCAAGACTCCGATAGACTTCAGCCTAGACAGGCTCGTGATATCCTTCACGACAGAGAACTACTTCAGCGCCAACATCTACACAGCAGGCTGTGCACCTAACCCAACAAACCCATGCGCCAAGATAATAACCATCATAGACAAATACACCAATCTAGCTCTGGACTCCGGCGATAAGTTTGAAGTTGTGATATATCTGCCTGATGGTGCAGCGGCGACTTCTGGCAGCCTCGGTGAGAACGATACGTTCAGGATTGAGCTGAAGCCTGCTGAGGGCAGCGTCATGACTGTTGTGCGCACTACGCCGCTGGTTCTGCAGGACGTGATGTTCCTGACGTAGCCTCCCTCTTTGCTGGTCAGCCCCTAACCTAATATTTTTTCCGGCTCGCCGGGGTGATTGGCTCGTGTCCGCTTCCATCGTGATAGGTGAGGCTTACCTCATAGTTATCTCAGTCATCTCAGCCCTGGCTCTTGGTGCTGGGGTTTATTTCTGGGCTACGCAGCTTGGGGACGCTTTTAGAACGGCTTCTCAAGATGTTGTGGAGAAGGCGCGGGTTAAGGTTAATGCGCTCTTCGCCTTCGCAGCTAATGGCAGTGATACGGCGAAGCTCTGGGTCAAGAACACGGGGAAGGAGGCTATTCTGGCTGGCGAGATAGAGCGCGGCGACCTATTCTTCGGCCCGCGCGGCTCGTTCAGCCGCATACCATACGGCGGGAGCCAGCCGCCAACATGGTCATTCGTGATAGCAAACGATGATGGAGATAATGTATGGGAGCCTGGGGAGACGGTAGAGATAACCATAACACTAAGCTCCCCGCTCTCTTCAGGCGATTACTTCGCCCGCTACACAACCCACACTGGATACTCAACGGATATTGTATTTACGGTGGGGTGATGTGATCTGGGGTTCTCCGTTGTTATAGCTACCGGTTTCATGACGATAGCCCTGCTGGGCATGTTCTACGTGGTCGTGGATGAGGCTGGAATATTCCCAAAAGCGCTCCTAGACTCTATAGAAAACGCATACGCGCAGGCCGACTATTCCCGCAGGGTGGCGATAAGGGTTGAGGGCATAGTATATGTATCGGATAGCATAGTGAGGATAAACGCCACCAACATAGGCTCCATAGGTGTTGCGGAGAAGGACTTCCTGAGGGTGGATGTGATAGTAATCTATTCCACATCCTCAGGCATACGGCTCGCAGAGGCACTACGCTACGATGCTTCTGGTGTTTCTGGCACTTGGCGTGTTGCTGACGTGCTTACGGGAAGCTCATCAGGCGAGGCGCTTAATCCTATATGCCCATGCCCCGCCGCGGGGAAGGGAGTATGGGACCCTGGTGAGACGCTGGTCATAGAGGCTTATCTGAGCAGCACGGCAGATGTCGCAAGTCCTGTCAACGCGCTGGTCGCATCTCCCTATGGCGGCTATGGCTATAGGTGAGCAACGATGTCGGTCTCGCATACCGTTGCGTTCGCCATGTTCCTAATAATATTCGCAACACCGCTATACACGCTATTCACAAGCAGCGCGGAGCAGGTTAAGACCCACCTATCGCTGCTGCGGTCTATAGATGGGGTTAGAAGGCGCTCATACGAGGAGTACAGCGGGTACTCCTTAACGGTTCTAGGCTGGAGCCAGTTTCTTACAGCTGATAAGAATGGCCTGACCTACAGGTATTATTATGTAAGCTCGTTTTCTGCCAAGTTTCTGAACGGTGGGGATGTCGGCGTAGGAGCTGGTGATTTGGAGCTTTCCGACGTTTATCTGGCTTATAGTAAGAATGTCGGCAGCGACGCGGAGCCGAGTCTTGAGCGCTTCGCTACGCGCATACCATATGTTGCTGGCTGCTCGGACCAGAGTGCGCCGTGCTGGGATGTGGTTAACGGCTCCGCGCTGGTAGAGCCAGCCCAGCGGGAGACCTTGGAGCTTACTAACAGGCTCTCGCGATTCGGCGGCGAGTTAGGCGGCTCATGGGACAGCGGCGAGCTGCTAGAGATAGTCATCCACCTACCACAATCCATGAGGCTCACCCTAGCCCAGATAGAGTCTCAGGGGAATGTTGTAGGCGGTGAGGGCTGGATATACGTGGAGCTCTGCATACCCTCTGGATACTGCGGCAAGCCTGCTAGCCTGCTAGGTATAGCTTGGAGGCTGGGGGAGGAGGTGAGAGTTGGTTAGGAAGACGCTGCTCTACATGGTGTTTCCAGCGATTGTGGCACTGCTCATAGGGATGGCCCCCATCGCTGCCGCACCCACAACGGGAGTCGTGAAGCTCGTCGTCTTGGCTATGGACTTCCCAGACAGGCCAGTGGATACGCCAGCAACATACGTGGGCGCCACCCTCTCCAACTACTTCACCGAATACTTCTCAGAGGTCAGCTACGGCTACTTCTCAGTCAGCATAAAGGTGAAAGGTTGGCTTAGGGCTTCTCAGAATTGGGCTGAATACGAGGCATACACATACGACGCCGAGACTGCGGAGGCTATGCTCATAGAGGCGATGGAGCTTGCCAACATCTCCGCAACGGACTATGACTATATAATGCTAGTTCATAGCGGCGTCTGGTCTGGTAAGCCTGACATCGTAGCCAAGACTGGGCAAGTCGGCTCATACGGCGAGCTGAGCTACGCCATACTCCCATTCCCAGCGCCGAAGGCGGCGTACATCTATGCTTTCCTCAAGATGATGGGATTATCCGAGCGTGGAGCATCTATGAAGGGCTGGACACCCATGGCGGAGTGGATAAACGAGGAAAAGCCGCCGCATATACTAGCTTCGGAGAAACGGCAACTCGGCTGGCTAGGCGACGACGCAATAATGGAAGTAGCCAAGGGCGACATACTGGAGGTGAAGCTTAGCCGCGTATCCTCAGCCCTAGGCGTGAAGGCGGTAGTAGCCCCCCTAGGACCGAAGACCTACCTCTACGCCGAGTATAGAACAGCCGAGGGACAGGATTCTGCAGTCCCCAGCAACAACGTCCTCGTCTACCTCGTGTCGCCAGTGAGCGGCGGCGAGCTGGCTGCTGAGAAAATAGCCACACTATGGGCGGGCGACGTGTATATAGACGCTCAGCTGGGCGTCGGGATTGGCGTGGGCCAAGTCGGCCTCGCGGGCGCAGACATCATAGTATCCAACGGCCTACCCGACCCTAGGGTAGCCAGCATACAGGTAGGCGGCGAGCTCCTCCCAGGCAAAGAAGCCAAAGCAACAATCACAGTGGAGAACGCTGGAACAGCAACAACCCAACCACTAAAGCTACAGGTATATGCGAGTGGTGAGAAGATTCTGGAAACCGACGTAAGGCCGCTTGAGCCTGGAGATGCCGAGAAAGTTGAGGTGTCATGGATATCTGCCACTGGTGATAATATAGTTAGGGCGGTTATATCAGCCGATAACTTGGTTGATGGAGACACAAGCAA
>WAQC01000072.1 GCA_015520425.1 Candidatus Pelearchaeum sp.
ATTATACTGATAGCCTTCGTCATCGTCGCCAGCGCCTTCGCCTTCGCCGTCCTAAACCTAGGCATGTTCACGACGCAGAAGAGCGCAGAAGCCATGCAGGCTGGCTTGCAGGAGTCGCTCAGCTCTATAGAGATAGCGGGTGCTGTCATAGCTCAGGCCGACACGACTGTAACGCCAGCAAAGGTAAAGAACATCACAATACACGTCAAGACGGCTGTAGGAAAGCAGCCTATAGACATGTCTAAGGATAAGCTCGTAATATCCTACCGCGACCCAAGCACTTTCCTAGAGAACATCTACACGGATACAAACATTCTTAACAATAACATAACAGTAGCAGAAGTAACAGGAGACGGCGACTCTGTGCTGGAGTATGGTGAAATCTGGAAAATCGTCATCGCAATACCAGAGCTGGCCAACCTGAACCCTAACGACACATTCGCAGTGGAGATAAAGCCTCCTGTAGGCTCCCTGCTGAAGGTTGAGAGGAGACTACCGCCTGCCTTTGACTCCGTTATGGACCTAACCTAAACCCCTAAAATCCCACACCATTTTTTATGGCTAATACTAATATGGTGAGCCACGCCGCTACACTACGTTTATGACGCTACTCACAGAACTGGCCTACGCAGGGCTCATCATAATAGCCTCATTAGGCGTTGCTTCAATATCCTGGGTTATTCTAAAGAGATACGCGGCCTCGTGGGCTGCGAAGACCCGAACACCGCTTGACGACATCATCATACAAGTAGTGAGGCTACCGCTCTACCTATCCATAATACTTGTGGGCGTTAACCTGGCCCTCAGGAGGGTTGGTATCTTTGAGTCGTATCTACGCTACCTGGATATGGGCTTCTACGCCATGTGGGCGGTCATCATCGGCTACATATTTTACCGATTCACAGACTCGGCCGTTCCAGTACTAGCTAGGAAGGCCGACATACCGCTAACCCCCGCTGAAGTGATTAGAAAAACGATAAAATGGATAATCGTAGTCGCCACCATAGTATCGCTCTTCGCTATTGTAGGAATTGAGATGGGCGGCGTCATCTCGGTAATAATGCTAGTTCTAGGCACCCTGATATTCTTAGCATTCGCGGCATGGAGCATAATGGGCAACATAACCGCTGGTGTAGTTCTAATGATATGGAGACCCATAGAGGTCGGAGACTACATAGAGATAAGCCCAGACAACATACAAGGCCGCGTGGAAGACATTAACCTAATGTTCACCCGCCTCCGCATGAAGACTGGCGAGACGATGAACATACCAAACACCATGGTTCTCCAGAAGTATGTGCGAAACCTCAGCAAGCCAGGAACCTACCTAATACAGCTCTCCTACAAGTCCAGCGCCTCACAGGACCCTGAGGCCGTGTCTGCTCTGCTTATAGACGCTGCTGAGAAGACCGAGGGAATTCTCAAGAACCCCAAGCCATTCGTCAAAGTTAAGAATATTGAGGACGATGCGGTGGTTTATGAGTTGAACGCGTATATAGACAGGCCCGCCTATCATGAGGAGATAGCTTCTACGCTTAGGTTAAATGTGCTTAAAACACTCAAGTCATCTCAAGGACATTAGCTATGCAGGGTATGGAGACTAGGGAGCGCGCGTTAATAGGGCTTGTGATAATCTCTATAATAATAGCTACAGGCTCAATCTTATTCTCATTCATGGAGGGCATAAACATCTTTGACGCATTCTACTGGACAATAACGGTATTGACAACCGTTGGTTTTGGGGATATCGTACCCACGACCCCGCAGGCTAAGATGCTGTATATAGCGCTGGTGGTATCTGGTATAGCGTTTTACGGCTATTTCGTAACCAGTATAATAACCAGCATAAGTGAGTCAAAGCTGAAAAATATCCTAGCAGCGTATTTGCCTGGGATATACATGCCGCGTAAGTTGCGGAACCATACGATAATAATTGGCTGGAATAGGTTCTCGGAGGCAGCTTATGAAGAGCTGGAGAACAGCGGGAGAAATCCAGTTGTTATTGTTGAGGATGAGGAGAAGGCGCGTATGCTTTCTAGGGGTGGTGTTAGGGTTATGTATGGCGACCCCGCTGATGAGAATATTCTAAAAGAAGCAGGGATAGATGGATGTAGTTCCATAATTATAACTGATGTAAATACTGAGAAGAAGCTAATCTACATACTCAAGGTGCGCAAGCTACGTGGAGATGTTCCCGTTATAGTTCTGAGTAGGAAGCGGGAGATGCGCGACATCTACAAACAGGCTGGCGCAACGCGCATAGTTGATGCATACGATATTGTTGGAAGGCTTCTGGCGGGAAGCGTCTTTGAGCCATTAGCAAGCGAGGCTTTGTATGATATGGCTGAATCTTCCAAGAATCTAGACATAACTGAAGCCAGGGTAGGAGTAGAAGCAACGATAGAAGAGCTGGAGCGGC